>NZ_VWWC01000183.1:0-14205 GCF_011753175.1 Burkholderia sp. Cy-637
CCGCCGCGCGCGCGATGGCCAGCGGCTGCGCGCCGGCGCCGGCGCCGGCCAGGCTGACCCGGCCGGCCAGCCGGCTCTCGAGCTGGACCGTGATCTGTCCGATGAAGGGATCGGCGGCGGCCATGTCGACCGGCAGGTACACCGCATGGCCGCGGCCCAGGTTCGACTTGACGGCGTGATATCGATCCTCGGCCGGCGTCGCGCCACGAATGCATTCGAACATCACCGGCTTGGACGGATTGGACGATTTCGAGTCCTGCATGGTCGAGGCGACGCAGAACTCGCGATTGCCGACGCGATGGAAGCCGGTCTTGAAGCCATCCCTGGCGATCTTGTCGAAGGCGTCGGCGGGCAGCCATCGCGTGGACGGATCCCGCTCGTCCTTGAGGCTGTCGATCCCCCATCTGCCGTCCGTGCGCTTGTAGAGCCGGGTGCTCGTGTCCGGCTTCAGGTTCTTGTCGAGCGGATAGAAGGCCTGGCGCAATCTTGAACCGTCGTCGTGGAAGTGGCGCTCCGCGATCACGCGCACGTTGCGGGGCGGCCGGCCCTCGGCTTCGAGGGTAACCGTGCCGGAGAAGAAGCTGCGCTTGCCGAAGTGGATCTTCTCGCGACCATTGCGCATCGCGTTGATGCCGACGATCGGCTGGAGCAGGCGGTCGTGGGAGTGGGTGAGCCGCGACAGTCCGGCCGAGATCCGATGCTTCACGCTGAGCGTCGGCCCGGGCAGTTCACCGAGCGGGCGCTTCGAGTTCGTGGCCGTGCCGGCGCCCGGCTTCAGGGAGCGGGCCATGCCGGCCAGTCCCTGCAGGGGCGCGCCGACATGGCGCCGATCGGCGGCGGGGGCCCCGTGGTTCGGGGCGTCGTCGGGGGCGGGCGCATGCTGGCCCGGCATCAGCGCGGCCAGCTTCCTGGTAATGGCGTTCATGGTGTTTCTTCCACAGTCGACAACTTTATTTCCCCTGCGGGCTACACGTTCCGGCGCGAGGCCGGATGCGGTAGCGGCATCGGGAGTCTCCGATTTCATCGTCGCGCAGTTTGGCCGGGCGCTCGCGGCTCGCAGGCGAAATATGCGACGGAAAACGGAAGCCGTCGGCGCAGAAATACATGGAATGGCCGTCGATGCACCAGGATCAGGCATCCATCGCGGGCCTATCGTCGGAACAATGAGCTTGGGCGGGCCGGGGACGGCCACGACGCCGCGCGACGGCGATCGGCTGGCGACGGCAAGACGGAAGTCGTGATTGAGACTACCGCCGGCGGAGTTTGCCGGCCCTCAACCCGCCCCACGCCCCAGCAACACCACCGTCAACGACCTCACCCCCTGCGCCCCCTGGATCAGCACGCCCTCGATATCGGCCGTGGCCGAGGGCCCCGTCACCAGCGCCGCGTAGCTCGCCTCGCTAAAATCGGCGATCCGATACAGGTCCTGCAAGCCATCGACGATATCGGCCGGATCGAGCAGCACCACCAGATGCTGGACCAGGTAACCGAGCGCGTTGACGCGATACTCCGCCTCGGAAAGCCAGACCGATCCGGTTTCGGCCACGCCATGGCGCGCCCGCACCACGCCCACCTCCACCTCGTGCAGCGAAGCCGGCACCCGTGCCGCATCGAGCAACTCGACGCCCGGCACCTCGTCCGTGGCCGACAGCGGCACATGCCCCGGAAACCGCTCGGCGAACCATCCCGGCAGTTCCGCACGCGAGGCCGGCGTGACGCACTTGCCGCCCATCGTCGCCAGGCTCGCGCGGAAACGTTCGAGCCGATCGCCCGCGGGCGTCTCGAACACCGGCAGCACCGGCAACGGATGCGGATCGTCGCCGCCGATCGCCGCGAAGCTGCCGTTACCGCCATCCTCGCGCACGGCCACACGCTGCGCCGCGCGCACGCGCATCAGGAATTCCTCGCGAGACACGCTCATGATGTCGACTCCTCGTCCTTGTCCTCGTCCTTGTTTTTATCCGGGCCCGCCTGGGCGCCGTCCTTGCCCCGATTCGCCTCGTACCAATCGCGGAACGTCTGCCTCGGCGCCTCGGGCAGCGCGCGCCCCTTGCCCCAGGTATTGAGCGGGTTGTAGAGCACCAGGTTCGGCAGCCGATGCAGGGCGGTCTGCATCGAACGCACCGAGGCGCGATACAGCGAGGGATTGGCCAGCAGCTTGCCCGCCACCTTGATCAGCCCGCGCTTGACGCGCGGCAGCTCGCCTTCCTCGGCGACGATCTGGCGCCAGCGATACAACTGCTCGTGGATATTGATCTTGACCGGGCAGACATTGCTGCAACTGCCGTTCATGGTCGAGGCGAAGGGCAGGGTGCTGAAGCGCTTGAGGTCGTAGGCGGGGTTCAGGATCGCGCCGATCGGCCCGGCATAGGTGCTGCCATACGACAGCCCGCTGCTGCGTCGATAGACCGGGCAGGTGTTCATGCAGGCGCCGCAGCGGATGCACTTCAGCGAGTACCAGAAATCGTCCATCGCCAGGCGCGCCGAGCGACCGTTATCGACGATCACGAAATGCATCTCGGTGCCGGGGCGCGGCTTGCGGAAGTGCGAGGTGTACTGCGTGATCGGCGAGCCGAGCGCGCTGCGCGAGAGCAGCCGCACGAACACGCCGAGGTCGGCGATGCGCGGGATCAGCTTCTCGATGCCGATCGAGACGATATGCACCGGCGGCACGTTGGCCGACAGGTCGGCATTGCCCTCGTTGGTGCAGACCACCACGGTGCCGGTCTCGGCCACCGCGAAGTTGCAGCCCGTCATGCCGGCGCCGGCTTCCAGGAAGGCCGGGCGGGTGGTCACGCGCTGGCTCTCGGCCAGGTAGTGGATGTCGTCGTTGGCGGGATCGGTGCCGAGCGTGCGGCCGAACAATTCGGCCACGTCGCCGCGCAGCTTGTGCACGGCCGGCACCACCACGTGCGAGGGCGGCTGCTGGTCGAGCTGCTGGATCCGCTCGCCCAGATCGGTCTCCATCACCTCGATGCCGCGCGGCCCGAGGTATTCGCGCAGCTCGCATTCGTCGGTCAGCATCGACTTGCTCTTGACCAGCGTCTTCACGCCATGCGATTCGAGGATTCGGTAGACGGTTTCGTTGTGCGCGGCCGCGTCGAGCGCCCAATGCACCTTCACGCCGTTGGCCTCGGCGTTCGAGGCGAACTGCTCCAGGTAGTCGGCCAGGCGCGACAGCGTGTGTTCCTTGATCTGCGAGGCCAGCGTGCGCAGCGTCTCCCATTCCTCGATCGAGGCGGCCTGGGCGTCGCGCTTCTTGCGCAGGTCCCACAGACGGCGGTCGTGGAAGGCCACGTGCTCGGTCTTGGCGAGGAAGGCCTCGGCAGCGCCGGCGTGATCGACGGGTTTGGCGCGGCTCATGCCTGCACCTCCACGCGGCCGGGGCCGGCCAGCGCGGCCGTATCGACGCCGTTCAGCACCTGGGCGATGTGCAGGAAGCGCATCGGGATCCGCTCGCGCGCGGCGCAGCCCTGCTGGTGCATCAGGCAGGACATGTCGGCCGAGACCATGAACTCGGCGCCGGCCTGCCGGTGGTCGCGCACCTTGTCCTGGCCCATGCGCACCGAGACGGCCGCCTCCGATACCGAGAAGGTGCCGCCGAAGCCGCAGCATTCGTCGGGCCGGGCGGGCGCGGCGAAGCGGATGCCGGCCACGCCCTCCAGCAGCGTGCGCGCCTTCGACCAGGGTTCGCCCTGGATCTCGCTCATCGAGGCCGCGTGCAGGTGGCGGATCGCGCTGCAACTGTTGTGCAGCCCGACCGTGTGCTCGAAGCGCGCCCAGGGGAACGCGCGCACGCCGAGCACGTCGTGCAGGAACTCGGTCAATTCGTAGGTATTGGCGCGCACCGCCGCGATCCGCGGCGATTCGCCGGCCGCCGTCAGGTGCTGGCGCACATGGTGGACACAGCTCGAGGAGGGCGCCACCACGTAGTCGTAGCCGGCGAAGTTGTCGACGAACAGCGCTTCGGCGCCGGCCGCGTCGGCCTCGCAGCCGTTGTTGGCGAGCGGCTGGCCGCAGCAGGTCTGGCGGCGCGGATAGTCGACGTCGAGGCCGAGCTTCTCGAGCAGTTCCAGCGTCGCGATGCCGACCTCGGGGTAGAGCGCATCGATGAAACAAGGGACGAACAGGGCCACCTTCATGGAATTCTCCTGCTGGGGGATGTGGCGCCGCCTCGGGGCGGCGCCTGTCTGGTCCGATCGCCGGGCGGGGCTGGCCTGGCATCGGTGGTCGCCATGATCGACAGCCCGCCCGGCTTCCGGCAAACTGGTACGACCAGTTTACGGTTTGTCGGCCGGGCCGCGCCTTCCCGATCTCCCCGATCTTCCGCCATCCCTCGATTCGATCCACCCATCCACGCCAGCCCAGCCTCCCGATGAAAACCCCCAGCCAGACCGAGCGCATCCTGCGCGAGATCGAGACGCAACTGATCGAGGGCGTGTGGGCGCCCGGAGAACGGATCCCGGGCGAGCGCAAGCTGGCCGAGTCGATGGGCGCGGCGCGCTCGACGGTGCGCACGGCGCTGCAGCGGCTGGTGGCGCGCGGGCTGCTGACCAGCCGCCCGATGTCGGGCTTCTACGTTTCCGACCGCCTGCAGACGGGGCTGATCTCGCCGTGGCGGCAACTGGTCGGCGACCATCCCGAGCTGCGCCCCGACATGCTGGAATTCCGCCTGATGCTGGAGGCCACCACGGCCTACCTGGCGGCGATGCGCGCCACCGAGGAGGACCTGACGCGGATCGGCAACGTGATGGCGGCGATGGTCGAGGCGCATCGCGAGGGCGACCACGCGCGCGAATCGCGGCTCGACGGCGATTTCCACGCGGCGCTGGCCGGCGCCTCGCACAACGCGATGCTGCGCCACCTGCAGGGCAGCCTGGCCAAGATGCTGCACACCCATATCTCGCTCAACAACACCAACCTGTTCGAGCTGCGCGAGCAGGCCGGCGAGCACATCCTGGCCCAGCACCTGCGGCTGTGGGAGGCGATCCGCGCGCGCCAGCCCGAGGAGGCGCGGCGCCTGATGGTCGAGCATATCGGCTTCGTCTGGCGCAAGCTCGAACCCGACCTGCCGGTCACCGCGATGTGAGCCGGCGACATGAACCGCGCGCGCCATCCCGTTGCGCATGCAACGACCCGCCCGACACCGACCTTTTCCCGCTTCTCCAATGACGACGACCTCCCTGCTGATTCGTGACATCCGCACCCTGGACGGCGCGCGCGCCGACATCCTCATCATGGGTTCGCGGATCGCCGCGATCGGCCCCGCGCTGGCGCCGCCGCCCGGCTGCGCGATCGAGGACGGCGCGCGCCGGCTGGCGCTGCCGGGCCTGGTCGAGGGCCACACGCATCTCGACAAGACGCACTGGGGCCTGCCCTGGTTCCGCAACGAGGTCGGCCCGCGCCTGGTCGATCGCATCGAGTTCGAGCGACGCTGGCGCGCCGAGCAGGGGCACCACGCGGGCCGGCAGTCGCTGGCCCTGGCGCGCGCCTTCCTGGCGGCCGGCACCACGCGGCTGCGCACCCATGTCGACATCGATACCGAGGCGGGCCTGAAGCACCTGGAAGGCGTGCTCGCCACGCGCGAGGCGATGCGCGGCCGGCAGGAAATCCAGATCGTCGCCTTCCCGCAATCGGGCGTGCTGGCGCGGCCCGGCACCGAGGCGCTGCTCGACGCGGCGCTGGGCGCCGGCGCGGACCTGGTCGGCGGGCTCGATCCCTGCGCGATCGAGGGCGACCCGGTGGCGGCCGTCGACCTGATGTTCCGGCTCGCCGAGCGGCACGGCAGCGGCATCGACCTGCACCTGCACGAGCGCGGCGAGATGGGCGCGGCCTCGCTGGGGCTGGTCCTCGATCGCACCGCCGCGCTCGGCATGCGCGGCCGGGTGGCGATCAGCCATGGCTTCTGCCTGGGCGGGGTGGAGCCGCGCGTGCGCGACGCGCTGCTGGCGCGCATGGCCGCGCTGGACGTGCCGATCGTCACCAGCGCGCCGCCCGATATCGAGGTGCCGTCGGTGGCGGCCTGCCGCGCGGCGGGCGTGACCGTGGTGGGCGGCAACGACGGGATCCGCGATACCTGGACGCCCTATGGCCGCCCCGACATGCTCGAACGCGCGATGCTGATCGGCATGCGCAACAACTTCCGCCGCGACGACGAGCTGGCCGTCGCGCTCGACTGCGTGACGGATTCGGCCGCGCGCGGCTGCTGTTTCGGCGATTACGGCCTGGCGCCGGGCGCGCGCGCCGACCTGGTGCTGGTGGAGGCGGCCGGCGCGGCCGAGGCGGTGGTCGCGCGCCCGCCGCGGCGGCTGGTGGTGGCCTCGGGCGCGATCGTCGCGCGCGACGGCGTGCTGGTGGCGGGTTGAGGCAGGCACCGCGCGGGTGCATCGGCGGATGACGATCCGATCTGTCGTCGGCCGGCGCGAAGCGCGCCGCGTCGGCGATCGGCCGGCTTCGCATGCGGCCCGCGCGGTTCGCCCGCCACGGCCGCGCCGCGAAAAACGATCGTCCAGAATGCGCTCCCACGAGGCGCCGGCAAGCGGCCGGCGCGACCGGAGCCCTCATCATGAAAAGCAGCCTCACCGGCGTGTCGGCATCGCACGATGCCGGCATCCCCGTCGCCGACAGCCACGCGACGCAACCCGAACCCGATCACGGCGCGCCTTCGACGAACGCGAACACCGGCCTGCTGTCCGGCCTCGGTGCCTTGCGTCGCGCCTTCGCCGGCGGCTCGGGCGCCAAGCCCGCGACGGCCGACGCCACCGGCAACAGCGAACAGCGCGCGCGCGTGCCGGCCGAGCTGCTGCACCAGATCGCCGCCTCGGGCGGCGCCGAGACGCGTCGCGCAATGCGTCCGGTCAGCCGCCAATTCCACGCGATCGCCGAGGACCAGACCACGCAGCGCCGCCTCACCAGCAGCACGCATCTGCGCAAGGTAGCCCAGGCGATCGACCAGGGACGATATCCGAAGCTCTCGCATCTCGATGCCAGCGGCCTCGAGCTGCGCGCGCCGAGCTCGCGCCGCTCGCTGGCCGCGCCGTTCGGCGAGGCGCCGCTGCCGGCACTCGGCAAGCTGGAGAAGCTCGATCTCCAGGAGAACGGCAACCTCGGCAGCCAGGGTTTGATCCAGTTGATCGGCGACGGCGCGCAATTGCGCGAACTGAACGCCGCGGGCACCGGGGCGGGCGACGCCGGCGCGCAGCACCTCGCGAACCTGCCGCAACTGCGCAAGCTCGGCTACGGGGACATGCGCCTGACGATCGCCGGCGTGCGCGCGCTGGCGGCGCATCCCGGCCTCGAATCGCTGGCGCTGGGCAACAGCCCCGGCGTCGGCCACGAGGGGGCGCAAGTGCTGGCCGGCAACGGCCGGCTGCGCGAGCTGACGCTCGACAACTGCGCGATCGGCGATCGCGGCGCGCTCGCGCTGGCCGCGAACCCGCGGCTGCTCCATCTCGACCTGCGCGGCAACTCGGGCATCAGCCAGCCGGTGCGGCAGCAGCTCGCCGAGCAGGCGCGCGCGACGGGCCGCGTGATCCTGGTCTGAGATCGCGCGCCGCCGCCGGTCACGGCGCGCCCGCCGTCTTATTCGTCCCGCCGTCTTATTCGGTCCGCCGCCTCATTCGGTCCGCAGCGGCTCGATCGTGAGGCGCGCCCAGGCGCGGTAATGCGCGGCCATGGCCGGATCCTCGGCACGTTCCTCGACGCGCGCCAGCTCGTCGAGCACCCAGGTGGTATTGGGCGCCTCGTCGAGGCACTTGAGCAGGAAGCGCCGGCATTCGGCGAGCTTGCCCGCGCGCAACTGGCTGGCCGCCAGGGTGCGCTTGAACAGGTCGCGCTGCGCGTTGCTGCCGCCGATCCGGTGCAGGGCCGGCAGCACGGCGCCCAGCATCTCGCAGGCGGCCGCGTCGTCGCCGTCGCCATAGGCGGCCAGCGCCGCGCACACGGGCGCCGTGACCTGCCGGCGGATCTGGTCCAGCTCGCTGGCGCCGCCGGCCAGCGCGGGCTGGTCGAAACCGGCCAGGAAGCGCCGCAGCTCGTCGCCGCGGCGCGCGCCGGCGAAGGCCATCGCGATATGCACGTCGAGGAAGCCGTTGCCGTGCCGCTCGGCATGGCCCAGCCACTTGTCGGCCAGCAACTGCCAGCGCTCGCCCACGTCCTGCCCGGCCAGTTCCAGTCGCCACAGCAGCGAGGTGCCGTCGGTCAGCCGGAACGCGCTGGCCGCGTCGACGCTGGCCAGGTGCGCGTCGTGGATCGCCAGCGCCTCGTCGTAGCGGCGCGCCGCCACGTAGCGCAGGGCCAGGTGCCACCAGATATGCGCCAGCAGCAGCGGCTGCTCGCTCCAGCGCGGCTTGAGCGCGTCGAGCAGCGCCAGGCAGGCGTCGTGGCGGTTCTGCATCTCGTGGACGTGGATCAGCGCGTGCAGCGCCCAGCAATCGTCGCGCTCGCGTTCCAGCGCCAGCAGGGCCGGGCCCTCGGCCGCCGCGTAATGGCCGTTCTCCTCCAGCGCGAAGGCGTACTGGCCGAGCACGAAGCCGTAGCCGGGCTGGTCGGGGCGCCAGTCGCGCATCGCGCGTCGCATCGAATCGAGCATGCGCGCGGCGTCGCCGACCAGGAAGTGCGCCTCGTGCGCGAGCTTCATCGCCAGCAGGTCGCCGGGCTCGCGTTCGAGCACCGCCTGCCAATGCTCGGTGGCGCGCGTGATCTCGCCCTCGGCGCAGGCCTGCACGGCGCGAATATGGCCTTGCTCCTGCTCGGTGGCGTCGGCGAAGCGCTCGGCCAGGCGCTGCAGGCGCGGCGCAATGCGCGGCGAGGTCTTCGGCTCGCCGTCGAACAGCAGCATGCTCAGCGCGAACACGTCGCCCATCACGAAGGCGGCGTCGTTCGACAACGCCAGCGCGTCGCCCACGGGGTTGCCGCGGAACGTGAAGTAGTCGCGGATCGCGCGGTTCCAGCGTTCCAGGGTGGCGGGATCGTCGGCATGCCAATGCTGCCCGAAGGTGTCGGCGAGGGCGGGTTTCATGATGGGATGTTCGGCTGGGGCGGGCGGGAATCGGAAACGGGATGTCGAGAGCAGGGGCGAAAGCGGCGGATCGGTGCTCGCCCGGCACGGCCGGGCGGCTGACCAGGAGCGGGATCCGCGACTCGACATGATACGGCCTGGCGCTTCGTTTCACAGTCGAGGGCAGGCTGGGCGCGAGGATTGGCTTCGGCTCGCCGGGCAGCGCTGCGGATCGCCTGCCGCCGAGACCGATCCGTCTTCCATGCCTGGGCATGGCGACGCCGCCGCGGCAGGAAAAACGGGGCGACCGCCCGGCATTTCGCCGGCGATCGCCCCGTGTGGCCTGCCCGGCGAGGCCGGCTTTGCCGGCTTCAGGCCCGGGCGGCGCCTTCGGCCAGCGCCTTGGCCTGCTTCAGGCCCATTTCGTAGAGCCCCGAATACTGGGCGATGAGCTTGGCCTCGTCGGCGCCGGCGTTCGGCGTGAAGCGGCTGCTCCAGGTTGCCTTGGCGCCGTTTTCGCCGCTGCGCTCGACCGCGATGGTCGCGACGTAGTCGACCACCGGATCCGGGCCTTCGAGGATCGAGTAGCTGTAGCGGCGATCGGCGTCGCTGTGCTCGAGCAACTGCTCGACGATGCGCGTATCGGTGCCGATCTCGAGATGACGCGTCTTGCCGTCGTCGGACAGGCGCGAGGTGCGCACCGGGGCGAGCCAGGCCGGCAGGCCGTTGAATCCGCCGACGATGGCCCAGACGCGATCGGCCGGCGCGGCGATCTCGACGGAAATGCTGACATTCGACATGCTTGCTGCCTCCTGTTGGGGGTTCAGTGCTGCGGGACCGGCGCCTGGGCGGCGATCAGGCCTTCGGCCTTCAGCTCGCTCCACAGCTCCGGCGCGATCCGCGCGTCGGCGAGGCGCCGGTTCTCGGCGATCCGCCCGGGCCGGCTGGCGCCGGGAATCACCCCCGCCACCGCCGGGTGCGCGAGCGAGAACTGTAGCGCAACGGCGCGAATGTCGGCGCCATGACGCGCGCAGATCGCCTTGATGCGCTCGACGCGCGCGATCATCTCGGGCGTGGCGGGCTGGTATTCGTAATGCGTGCCGCCGGCCAGCAGCCCCGAGTTGTAGGGGCCGCCCACCACGATGCCGAGCCCGCGCTGCTGCGCCTTCGGCATCAGCGTGGCGAGCGCCTCGGCGTGGTCGAGCAGGGTGTAGCGGCCGGCCAGCAGGAAACCGTCCGGATCGGCGCGATCGAGCGCGAGCACGCAGGGCTCGACGCGGTTCACGCCCAGGCCCCAGCTGCCGATCACGCCTTGCTCGCGCAGCCGCGTGAGCGCCACCGCCGCCCCAGACATCGCGGCGTCGAACACCTCGCGCCAGGCCGCGCCGTGGAAGTCGACGGCCGGATCGTGGATCCACACCGTGTCGAGCCGGTCGGTGCGCAGGCGCTTCAGGCTGTCCTCGATCGCGCGCAGCGTGCCCGCCTCGCTGTAGTCGTAGACGATCCGGTTCGGCAGGCCGTGCTCGAACAGGCCGCCTTTCTCGCCGAGGTCGCGCTCGGCGGCGCTTTCGTGCTCGTCGAGGATCAGCCGGCCGACCTTGGTGCCGAGCCGGTAGGCCTCGCGCGGATAGGCCGCCAGCGCTTCGCCCAGGCGCAGCTCGGCCAGGCCCGCGCCGTAGAGCGGGGCGGTGTCGAAATAGCGGATGCCGCTGTCCCAGGCTGCCGCGACGGTCGCCAGCGCTTCGTCATGGGGGATGTCGCGGTACATGTTGCCGAGCGGCGCGGTACCGAAACCGATCTGGTCGGGAATCTCGATTCGCATGATGTGCTGTCGTGTGGGGGCGCCGGGCGACCTCGTGTCGATGTCGCCCCGCCTCGGTGTCAAAGGGAAGGTGCATGGAGTGTGAGGGCGCTCGGGCTCGGCAACAACCCGTGCGCGAGCCAGATTGTCTTGAGCGGCAGTCAAGAATGGGGCGCGGGCGGGCCGCTTGCGCGCGTCAGCGGCGGCCGGCGGCGCGGTCAATCGGCTCCAGGTGCCCGGCGCGGACTCCGGGCCTCCCGATACCCGGCTCGCGCCGACTGCCTACAGCAATTCCACCGCCACCGCCGTGGCTTCGCCGCCGCCGATGCACAGGCTCGCCACCCCGCGTTTGGCGCCCTGGGCGCGCAGCACGCCCAGCAGCGTGACGACGATGCGCGCGCCCGAGGCGCCGATCGGATGGCCGATCGCGCAGGCGCCGCCATGCGCGTTCATGCGTTCGCGCGGAATGTCGAAATCGTGCATCACCGCCATCGGCACCACCGCGAAGGCCTCGTTGACCTCGTAGTAGTCGACCTCGCGCGGCTGCCAGCCGGTGCGCGCGAACAGCTTCTTCAGCGCGCCGATCGGCGCCGTGGTGAACCATTCGGGGTCCTGCGCATGGGCGCAGTGCGCGTGGATGCGCGCGATCGGCTGCCGGCCCAGCCGCCGCGCCACCGATTCGCGCGTCAGCACCAGCGCGGCGGCGCCGTCCGACAGCGGGCTGGAGCTGGCCGGCGTGATGGTGCCGGTCGGGCTGAACGAGGGCTTGAGCTTGGGGATCTTGGCCGGATCGACGCTTTGCGGCTGCTCGTCGGCCGCGATCGACACGCTGCCCTGTCTGGTGCTCAGCTCGACCGGCGCGATCTCCCAGTCGAAGCGGCCCTCGGCCTGCGAGCGCTGCGCACGCAGCAGCGATTCCGTCGCGAACGCGTCCTGCAGCTCGCGCGTGAAGGCGTAATGCGAGGCGCATTGCTCGCCGAACTCGCCCATCGGCCGGCCGCGCTCGTAGGCGTCCTCCAGCCCGTCGAGCGCGACGTGATCGTAGAAGCTGCCGTGGCCCGAGCGATAGCCGCCGCGCGCCTTCAGGGCCAGGTAGGGTGCATTGCTCATGCTCTCCATGCCGCCCGCCACCACTAGCGAGGCGCTGTCGTTGGACAGCGCGTCGAAGGCATAACGGATCGCCTGCATGCCGGAGCCGCAGACCTTGTTGACCGTCACCGAGGCCACCGAACGCGGCAGCCCCGCGCCAAGCGCCGCCTGGCGAGCCGGCGCCTGGCCGAGCCCGGCTGGCAGCACGCAGCCGATATAGGCTTCGTCGACGCTCGACGGTTCGATGCCGGCACGCTCGACCGCCGCGCGGATCGCGGTCGAGCCGAGCTCGACGGCGCTCTTCGGCGAGAGATTGCCGAGGTAACGGCCCACCGGCGTGCGCGCGGCGGAGAGAATCACGATCGGATCACTAGACATCGCAGGCTCCATTGAAATGAAAAAGAAAGCTCGATGATGTATGCATATGCATACTTAACCGCCATGGAAACGGAAAGCTAGTCGGACAAGCGCCATGAAGCCTTCACGCCGGCTTCCAGCAGGCGCCGCGAGAGGCCGGGGTCGTCCACCGCGCGCGACAGGATCAGCGAGCCGATGGCCAGCGCCACGGCCGCTAGCCCCGCTTCCTGCCGCTGCGCTTGCGAGCCGGCCAGGGCGGGGGCGTCGTGGCCACCCTCGACGGCATCGTCCGCCGGCGCCCGCGCGCAATCGACCAGCGATTCGAGGTGCTCGGTAAACACGCGCCGCACGGCATCGCTGCCCCGGCCGATCTCGACGGCCAGGGTGGCCGCGGCGCAGCCGGTTTCGGGATGATCGCGGTGCCGCTCGTTGAGGTAGGCGCCCATGAAGGCGACCGCGCGCGGCAATGCGGGATGGCGCGCCATGCGCTCGCGCAGGCGCTCGGTGGTCTGGCCGAAGCCGATCGCGATCGCCGCGGCGATCAGGGCGTCCTTCGACTTGAAATGCGCGTAGAAGCCGCCGTGCGTGAGGCCCGCCGTCTCCATCAGGCTGGCCACGCCGACCGCGTCGATGCCTTCCCGGCGAAAGCGCGCCGAGGCCACCGCCTCGATGCGCGCGCGCGTCCTGGCCTTGTGCTCCGGATCGTATCGCATCGCCTCATCGTCTCCCAGGGGACGGGCCGGCCGCGCGATCCGGCGCGCGTGCGCCGCTCAGCCGGCCAGTGCCTCCGTCAATTGATAGACCTCGTTGCTGAATGCCTGCAGGTCGCCCTTGCCGCCATGGCGCGCCAGCTCGCGCTGGGCCGCTTCCCAGTCGGGCAGGCAGGTTTCGTAGAGCTTTTCGCCGGTGCGCGTGAGGCACCACAGATGCACGCGCTTGTCGTCCCGATCGGGCAGCGAGCGCACCAGCTTGCGCGAGCGCAGCGTGGCCAGGGTGCGGCTGAGGGTGGTCTGGTCGAGCAGCAGGGCGGCCGACAGGCCGCGCATCGAGGCCGCCTCGGCGCCATACAGGGCCATCAGGATGGTGAACTGCGTGATGCGGATTCCGTGCGGCGCGAGCCGGGCGTCGTACATCGCCGTGACCGCGCGCGCGGCCTGTCGCAAGGTGCCGCAATGACACGGCAATTTCAGCGGACCCTGGCTCATGACTTGCTCTCCTCGTCGGATGGGGAAATGCGGAATACGTTGCCCGTATTCTATGACAAGGAAAAATCGCCACCATCGCGGTTTTGACAGGCTGCGCGTGCTTTTTCATGGGGCCGGGGGATCCTGGCGCGAGCTGGCGGCGAATGCCGCCGGGGCGGTTTCCGGCAGCGTCCAGCCGCCGCCCAGCGAGCGGAAGGTGGCCACCGCGGCGCGCGCGTAGTCGGCGTTCAGGCGCGCCTGCTCGCCGCGCGCCGAGAGCCATTGCTGGTCCTCCACCAGCACCTCGACCAGGCTCGCGTCGCCCTGCGCATAGGCATCGCGCGCCGCGCGCTGGGCCAGCGCCTCGGCTTCCACCTGGCGCGCGAGCTCGTCGCGCTGCGCGCCGATCTGCGCCCAGTCGGTCACCGCGTTCTCCACATCCTCGGCCGCGCGCAGCACCGCCTGGCGGTAGACGGCGAGCGCCTCGGCATGGCGCCCCCTGGCCTGCGCCACCTCGGCATCGACGCGGCCGAAGTCGAACAGGCGCCAGCGCAGCCCGGCCAGCGCGCCGGGCTGGAACGCGGCCGACTTGAACAGCGGCCCGTCGAGCGCCTCGAAGCCGAGGATCCCCGACAGCGACAGCTTCGGGTAGTACTCGGCCAGCGCCGCGCCGATGCCCGCGTTGCTCGCCGCCAGCCGCCGCTCGGCCGCCACCACGTCGGGGCGGCGGCGCAGCAGCGTGTCCGGGCCGATTGCGGCCGGCAGGCCCGGCACCG
>NZ_VWWC01000184.1:0-14033 GCF_011753175.1 Burkholderia sp. Cy-637
AGCTCGTGCGCGAGCTGGTTGGCGCGCTCGTTGAGCTGGGCATAGCTGAGGGTTTGCTCCTCGAAGACGAGGGCGACGGCGTCGGGCGTGCGCTCGACCTGCTGCTCGAATTGCTGGTGAAGGCAGACGTCCTCGGGATAGGGCGTGCTGGTGGCGTTCCACTCATGCAGCAACAGCGCGCGCTCGGCTTCCGGCAGCAGCCTGGCCTGTCCAACCGGCATGTCGGCACCGTTCGCATCCGGCAGGCTTTGCGCGAGTTCGCGCAGATGCGTGCTCATGCGTTCGATTTGTTCGGCATCCAGACGATTCGCGTCGTGAATCCAGCGGAATGCCCCGTCCGCCCGGACCTGCAGCGTGAGCAGCGTGCCGGCGACGCCGGCATCGACCGTGGATTCGTCGGGCTCGGCGTCTTGGTCGAGCAGGTGCAGGCCGATCGTCCAGGGATAGGCGGAGCTCGCCGAGGCCGGCGAGCGCAACTCGGGATACCTGTCGACGAGATCGCGGGCAAATCCCGGATTGCGGCCAAGCTGCGCCAACTCGGCTGCCACGTTCGACAGGACCGACGACCAGGTTTGGGCCGCGTCGATGCTCAATTCGATCGGAACGATCGGCGCGAGATAGCCCAAGGTCCGCAGTGCCGCCGGCTCATGCGCGCCGCGCCACCCGAGCTGGAGCGTCGACTCGCCGGTCAGCCTCGCCAGATAGACGGCGAACAGCGCCGGCAGTTTACCGGTCCGAGGCGGGCTTGCCCGGTCCGCAAGCCATGCTTGCCACGGGCTCGCGGCCCATTGCGGTGCGGCGTGGCTCGCCGCTTTCTCGAAAGGCAATTGCAGTGCCGCGCGGCGTGCCAGCCGCGCTGCCCAGAAGGCCTCGCGATCGGCCAGCGCCTGCCGGGTTTCGAGCAGCGCGCTGGTCTGCGCCTCGCTCAGGGACGCCAGCCGCGCGCCTTCCGAGAGCCCGGCTTCGTCGGCCAGCGCCTGCGGCAGTCGCGGCTCGCCCTCGAGCGTGCTGAAGCCGCCGATTAGCAAGTCCTCGCTGCCGCTGGCGACTTGCCAGCCGTCCTGTCGAAGGGCGACCAGGCTGCCGGCCGGCAGGCCCGAGCGTCGATCCAGCCGCTCGATGCGCGACAGGCGCACGCTGTGGCCATCGCCAAGCAAGAGCTTCGCGCAGCCGAGCGGGTTGGGGCGATGTTCCCCGAAGTCCAGGGCGCGTACCAGGGTGCAAAGTGCCTGCGCGCTGTCCCGCCAGTCGAGGTAGGCGCCAGCGGGCAGCCGGCCGGACGCGGCGGGAACATCGTCGCGAGGCTGATGCGGGGATTCGTGCGGGGATTCGGCGAACGCGGGCAGGGTTCCTCGATCCAGGGCAGCCAGGAGTTCGACGAAACCCGCTTTCGCGGCCTGCTCGCACTTAAGCGTCAGCGAGCGCGTGCTGTCCTCGGCATCGATGGCAACCGGGCAGGATATCGCCGCGGGCCCCGCCTGCCCGCGCGCGTCGACGGCATGCCAGCCGGCCGCATGTTGGGTTTGCCGCGCCAGCAGCGCCGAGACGATGGCATGGGGCGCCGCGTCGGCCCGCGACGAGGGCCGCGCGTGACGATAGGCGAAACGGCCTCGGCGCACGCGCTCCAGCAGCGCGGGCGGCAAGGCCGGCTCGCTGTCCACCGTGAACAACCAGTCGATCCCGCGCGTCGCCAGGGCCGCATCCAGGGCTTCGGCGCTGGCCGCGCAAGGGATCCCGTGGCGCGCGGCCCAGGCCCGCAGCCGCTCGTCGCTCGACAGGATTGCTTCCAGCGAATGCCCGGCCGCGAGGATGTGCGCGGCGCAGTCGGCCGTCAGCGCGCCGTCCCCGGCGAGCATGCATGAATGACGGACCAGGGCTGAAGGGGAGGCATGGTCCTGCTCGTGATGCGGCGTCGAAGGATTCGCGCCGGCGCCCATGACGTCTTCGATTTTTGTGATTCGGTCATTCATGTTGATCTGCCAATGAATAGTCGTGCAGCGCGATACCGGCCGATGCACTGGCCTGGTCGATTCGAATCGGTGGTCCGGAGGGATGGCGCGGGGGCCCTGCCCGGCTTGCTAGCCGACGACCTTGTCGGCCTCGCTCGGCAGGCCCGATCGCGATGAGTCGGGTTCCCCGGATCTCGAACCCGCTGCCGGGTTCGGCTCGGGCGCCTTGTCGAACGCGATGCGTCCGCGCTCCAGCTTGATCAGCCGGTCCGCCACGTGGAAGTAGCGATCGTCGTGGCTGACGACGATCAGGGTCTTGCCCTGGCGTCTCAGGTTCGGCAGCAGCTCGAGGTAGAAATGCTCGCGGAAGTGCGGATCCTGGTCGGCGGCCCATTCGTCGAACAGGCAGATTTCGCGGTTCTCGGCGTAGCACTGCAGGAGCGCGAGCCGCTTGCGCTGTCCGGTCGAGAGATTGGTTTGCGACAGGCGGCCGTCCTCGACGAACACCTGCTTGTCCAGCTCCAGGTCGCTCAGGTATCCGCGCGTGCGCGCATCCGGAAGCAGCGCGCCTTGCTGGTCGATCACGTGGTCGAACAGATAGAAGTCGCCGAACACGCTCGAGAATTTCTCCCGATAGCCGCGCGACTCCGGATCGACGGGCTGGCCGTCCAGGTAGAGGCGGCCGGAACCCGCGGGCAGCAGCCCGCAGAGCATGTGCATCATGGTCGACTTGCCGCTGCCGTTGCCGCCGATGATGAAGATCATCTCGCCGCGATCGATGCGGAAATTCAGCGGCCCGATGCCCCGGCTCTCGGCCGGGCTTTCGGGGTATCGATAGGCGAGCTCGCTGGCCTGGATGGTCCGCCATTGAGCGAGGGGCTGGTCGGCGTGCTCGAGCATCGGCGTTTGCGGGCCGTCGCGCAGGTCCAGGCCGACCCGTTCGAGATGGCGCCAGCTGCTCAGGCCGGTGCCGACCTGCCGGCCGGATTCGATCAGGAAATTGAGGGGGCCGATGATGAACAGCGAGCCGATCACGAAGCGGATGATGAGCTCCGCGGGCAGCGAGAAGCTCATGTAGCCGAAGTAGACCACCATGAAGATGGTGCCGTAGATGGCGGTCGGCATCCATGCCTGGTTCAGGTTCCAGTTCAGGTAGGTCTGCTTGCTGACCTTCTGCGCCTGTTCGATGGCCGGTTGCAGGATCGTGTCGGCGAAATGCTCGGCCCGGCTCCGGTTCAGGAGCATTTCCTTCTTGCCGTCGGCGATGGTTCGAAAATGTTCGAACAAGGCTTCCTCGCTGACGCGCATTTCATCGAATCGCCTGCCGGTCGACCTGACCAGCAGGAAGGAAACCAGGGAGGCGATGCCGAGCCCGCCGATCAGCACCAGGAACAGCTTGGTCGACAACATCGCGACGTAGGTGGCGCAGATGATGACGAAGATGCCGTTGTAGAACAGATGCGGCATGATCACGATGGCGGGGCTGATCCTCCCGATATCCTCGATCAGCGCGCCGAACACGGAGGCTTTTTTTCCGGCCAGCAGGTGATACTCGATCTCGATGAAGCGGCTCGACAGGTCGCGGCGCAACTGCGCGACCAGCGAGCTGCCCAGGCCGGCCTGCACGTATTGGGACACGCCGTCGGAGAGCAGCAGCGCGCCGAGCAGACCGAGCCCGGTCAGCAGCGTGTCGAGCGGCGACTTGTGCAGGCCCTGCGTGGCGACGTAGTTGATATAGGCCAGCAAGCCCACCGTGAATGCGGCCTTGGTGCAGGACAGCAGCATCGTGACGAGCAGGGACCAGAAGTTCCGCTTGAAATACAGAGTGGTCGACATGGACCTTGCCCCCTCACTGATCATGCTCAGGACTGCCCATCCGGCATGTCACTGGAGAATGGATATTCATCTGTTTTCCGATTGATCGCGAGAATTGCCGAATTCCTGTCCCGGCGAATTCAAATTCATCGATATTTTTCTGTGAGCCGGCAAGCGGGCTCATCGGGCAAGGGAGCCGCGGCGGGCGCAGCGCTCGCCCTGGCGTCGAGCCTGGTTCGAGGTGCTGAGGTCGAGCAGCCGGAATCTCCCTTTGTTTCTGGCACGACAGGAGGAAAGTCAATTCAATTGTCCGATCCGTGAAAGTCGATATTCAGGAACGACATATTGAGTGATGCTAATGTTTTTGAAACGGATGTCTACTTTGTGCACTCATCTTCATTAAAGCACAGGGGCCCGGCGCGAGCTGTCACCGGAAGGCAGGACAAGAAATCCGGGGGCTCCGGCCGCTTCGCATCGATGCGCCCGAGGTGAGGTGATCGGCCGGGAGAAGCGGGCTCGATCGGGCTTGATCGACATCCCCGGCATCTCGTCCGGCACGCCCGTTCCCATGTCCCGATTTCATGCGACAGACGGGGAAGGGCATGCGTGATGAAATCACGGCGTGGTGTCAACTGCCCTTGCCGCATGTCGGCGGCAACGCGACCACGGCCGCTGTCGGCCGCGGATCGCGATGCCGTCGTGAAGCTGCCGCGGGCATTCCGTCTTCGCCGGGCGCGGGCCGAACCGGCGCCGTGGGCAAACCCATACAGACCGCCGCCGTCTTGCCTGGATGAACGGGCTAAGCGGTGTCGGCTCGCCCGTTCATCGTGCATTGCATGGATCCTTGTTATGCACAGACTGGCCGCGTACATCGATGAAAACGCAGTTGAAGAAGGGAGCGCTCGATATGTGCGTGCTGGCGGTGCTGGCGCGCGGGGACAACTACGTCCACGCCGTGGTGTCGACCTTGTCGTCGGCGATGGAGCTGAGCGAGGGCACGGTCTATCCCCTGATGCGCCGCTTGCAGGCCGCGGGCTGCGTCACGACCTACCTGGTCGAGTCGGCAGCGGGGCCGTCGCGCAAGTACTACTCGCTGACCGGCGTCGGTCGCCGGCGGTTGCGGGACATGGAGGCGCAGTGGCGCGGTTTCGTGGCGGAGGTCGACAGCGTGCTGGCGTCGCGAACCCCGCGCCAGGCCGCCAGCCGCGGGCCCGGGGTTGCCGGGGCATGAATTTCATCTGGTCAGAAGCGAGCACAAGCAGACGATATGTCGACCTTTCAGTGTCTTGATATGCGTGGGCGGCTTTCCGTACGCGTGGCTTTCCTCGGCGGCACGCTGCTGGCGCTGGCGACGCTCGGCGGATGTTCCGGACATCCGGCCGACGGCGCGGCCGCGTCGGCGCCCGCCACCGAGGTCGGCGTGCTGGTCGTGGCGCCGCGGGCGATCGTGCGGCGCACCGAGCTGTCGGGGCGTCTCTCGGCCTTGAACGTCGCGGAGGTTCGCCCGCAGATCACCGGCATCGTCCAGAAACGGCTGTTCACCGAAGGCGCCGCGGTGACGGCCGGCCAGACGCTGTACCAGATCGATCCGGCGGTCTATCAGGCGGCTTACGACCAGGCGCGCGGCGTGCTGGCCAAGGCGGAGGCGACGCTCTCGGATGCCCGGGCCAAGTCCGCGCGCTTCGCCGAGCTGGTCAAGATCCAGGCGGTCAGCAAGCAGGACTACGACGATGCCGTGGCCGCCGTCAACGAGGATCAGGCCGACGTGCTGGCCGATCGCGCGGCGCTCGAGTCGGCCCGCATCAATCTCGGCTACACCCGCATCACGAGCCCGATCGCCGGGCGCATCGGCCTGTCCAGCGTGACGGCGGGCGCGCTCGTCACCGCCACCCAGAGCACTGCGCTCGCCACGGTCCAGGAGATCGACAGCATGTACCTGGACGTGACCCGGCCCAGCGTCGACTGGCTGCGATTGCGCAAGGAATTCAAGGCGGGCCGCCTGAAGCGGGCGAACGATCGCGGCGCGGCCGTGCAGGTGGTGATGGAGGACGGTTCCGACTACGCGCTGCCCGGCACCCTGGCCTTCTCCGACATCACGGTCGACCAGACCACCGGCTCGGTGACCTTGCGCGTCACGGTGCCGAATCCCGAGCATGAACTGCTGCCCGGCATGTTCGTGCGGGCCATGCTGGAGGAGGGCGTCGACGAGCAGGCCGTGCTGGTTCCCCAACTGGCGGTCGGGCGCTCGCCGGACGGCCAGGCCACGGTCTGGCTGGCCGCCGCCGACGGCCGGGCGCACCAGGTGAGCGTGAAGGCCGACACGGCCTATGGCGACCAGTGGATCGTCTCGCAAGGCCTGAAGGCCGGCGACCGGGTCGTGATCAGCGGTGCCAGCCAGCTTCAGGACGGCGCACCGGTCAAGGTCACCGACACGCACGCGCCCCAGGCCGCGACGCCGGCCGGCGCCGCGCTGCCGGGTTGAGCGGGGGCGCACATGGCACGTTTCTTCATCGATCGTCCGATCCTCGCCTGGGTGATCGCCTGCGTCCTGATGATCGCCGGCGCGCTGGCCTTGCGCTCGATGCCGATCGAGCAGTATCCCTCGGTCGCGCCGCCCGTGATCCAGGTGGTCGCGACCTACCCGGGCGCCTCGGCCGATACCGTGGCGGCCAATGTCACGCAGGTGATCGAGCAGAGCCTGAGCGGCATCGACCACCTGCTCTACATGTCCTCGTCGAGCAGCAATGCCGGCCAGGCCACCATCGCCCTGACGCTGGCCCCCGGGGCCAACCCCGACATCGCGCAGATGCAGGTGCAGAACAAGGTGAGCCAGGTGTCCGCCTCGCTGCCGCTGGTGGTCGAGCAGCAGGGCATCAATATCTCGAAGGCGAGCAGCAATTTCCTGATGGTGGTGTCGCTGTCGTCGCGCAGCGGGCGGCTGAACTCGATCGAGCTGGGCAACCTGCTGGCCAGCCAGCTGCAGGATCCGATCAGCGAGATCAACGGGGTGGGCGGCGTGAACCTGTTTTCACCGCAGCACGCGATGCGGATCTGGCTGAACCCGGTCAAGCTGCACAGCTTCGGCCTGACCGCGAGCGACGTGACCACCGCGATCGCCAACCAGAACGTCGAGACCTCGGTCGGCGAGCTGGGCGGCACGCCGGCCACCGCCTCGCAGGCGATCAACGCGACCATCACGGCCTCCAGCCTGATGCGCAGCGCCGAGCAGTTCGGCAACATCCTGCTGCGCGTGAACACCAGCGGCTCCCGGGTGCTGCTCAAGGACGTGGCGCGCGTCGAGGTGGGCGGCGACACCTACGATATCTCCTCGCGCATGGGCGGCAGGCCGGCGGCGGCGCTGGCGGTGCAACTGGCCACCGGCGCCAACGCGATGGCGGTGGCCAGCGCGGTGCGCGCGCGCGTGGACGAGCTCAGGCTGCAGTTGCCCGCCGATGTCGAGGTGGATTACCCGTTCGACACCACGCCCTTCGTCAGGGTCTCGATGGTCGATGTCGTGCAGACCCTGGTCGAGTCGGTGATCCTGGTGTTCCTGGTGATGCTGGTCTTCCTGCGCAGCGTGCGCGCCACGCTGATTCCGGCGGTGGTGATCCCGATCGCCCTGCTCGGTACCTGCGTGGTGCTGTGGGCCGCCGGCATGTCGCTCAACGTGCTGTCGATGTTCGCCGTGGTGCTGGCGATCGGCTTGCTGGTCGACGACGCGATCGTGGTGGTCGAGAACGTCGACCGGATCATGCGCGAGCAGGGGCTGGGCCCGCGCGAAGCCACCCGCAAGGCGATGAAGCAGATCACCGGCGCGCTGGTGGGGATCACCACCGTGCTGACCGCGGTCTTCATCCCGATGGCCTTCTTCTCCGGCTCGACCGGCGGCATCTATCGGCAGTTCTCGGTCACCATCGTGGCGGCGATGGTGCTGTCCCTGCTGCTGGCGCTGAGCCTGACGCCGGCCCTGTGCGCGACCCTGCTCCGGCCGCCCGGCGCGGATGCGACGGCGCGGCGCGGCCGCGGCGGCCGCTACATCGAGCAGGGCATCGAACGCTACCGGGGCTGGCTGGCGGCCTTCCTCGCGCGTCCGCGGCGCTTCCTGCTGCTGTTCGGCGTGATCCTCGCGGTGCTGGCCTGGCTGATGGCCAGGCTGCCCACCTCCTACCTGCCGGACGAGGACCAGGGCGTGCTGGTGGTGCTGATATCGACGCCAGCCGGCACGCCGATCGCGGTGACCGATCGCACGGTCAGGCTGGCCGAGGATTATTTCCTGCATCACGAGGCCGCCACCGACAAGGTGCTGGCGATCGACGGCTACAGCTTCAACGGCCAAGGCCAGAACAATGCCATCCTGTTCGTCAGTCTGAAGGACTGGAGCCGGCGCCGCGGCGCCGACCAGCAGGCGGGCGCGATCATGAGCCGCGCGAACGCCCATTTCTCGTCCCTGCGCGACGCCCAGGTGTTCGCCGTGAACCTGCCGGCGATCCCGAGCCTGGGCAACCAGAGCGGGCTCGATTTCGAGATCGAGGACCGGGCGGGGCAGGGGCACGAGAAGCTGCTGCAGGCCCGCAACCTGCTGATGAGCCTCGCCGCGAGCAACCCGGCGCTGTCGCAGACGCATCCGGCGGGCCTCGACGACACGCCGCAATTCCATATCGACATCGATCGCGAGAAGGCCGGCGCGCTCGGCCTGTCGATCTCCGACATCAACGACACCCTGCAGATCGCGTTCGGCTCGTCCTACGTCAACAACTACGTGGACAACGGACGGATCCAGCGCGTGTTCGTGCAGGCCGACGCGCCGTACCGGATGATGCCGGACGATATCGGGCGCTGGTACGTGCGCACCAGCGCGGCCAACGGCGAGGTGCTGCAGCCTGGCTCCACGCCGAGCAATTTCGACGGGCAGATGGTGCCCTTGTCGGCCTTTTCCAGCACCCGCTGGACCTTCGGGTCGCCGCAGATCGAACGCTACAACCACATGCTGGCGATGGAGATGACCGCGCAGACGGGCCCGGGCTTCAGCACCGGCGGCGCCATGCAGGCGATCGAGTCGATCGCGGCGCGCCTGCCCAGGGGATTTTCGGTGGAATGGACCGGCCAGTCCTATCAGGAGGTCCTGTCCAACTCGCAATCGCTGTATCTCTACGGCATCTCGATCGTGATCGTGTTCCTCTGCCTGGCCGGCCTCTACGAGAGCTGGGGCATGCCGATCGCGGTGCTGCTGGTGGTGCCGCTCGGCGCGCTGGGCGCGGTGCTGGCCGTGACGCTGCGCGGCATGCCCAACGACATCTATTTCAAGGTGGGGCTGCTCACCACCATCGGCCTGGCCACCAAGAACGCCATCCTGATCGTCGAATTCGCCAAGGAGCTGCACGAGCAGGGCCGCGACCTGCTCGACGCGGCGCTGGAGGCGGCGCGACTGCGCGTCAAGCCGATCCTGATGACCTCGATCGCCTTCGTGTTCGGGGTGCTGCCGCTGGTCTTCAGCGGCGGCGCCGGCGCCGAGAGCCGGCGCGCGATCGGCACCGCGGTGGCGGGCGGCATGCTCGGCGCGACGGTGCTGGCGGTGTTCTACGTGCCGCTGTTCTTCATCCTGGTGCGCAAGCTGTTCAAGGAGCGCGGCCGGCACGCCGATGCGGGCACTCCGCCGGAGGCCGAGGCATGAGGCGGCGCTTGCTCGGCAGCCTGCTGTGCGTCATCGGCCTTGGCGCCTGCACCCTGGAGCCCGGCTACCAGCGTCCGCCGGCGCCGGTGCCGGCGGCCTGGGCCGAGGCGCCCGGCGCGGCCTCGTCCGCGCCTGCCGCGTCCGCCCCGGCGACGCTGGCGGCCGAGGTGGATTGGCGCGGCTTCTTTCGCGACCCGGCCCTGCAGCAGTTGATCGCGCTGGCGCTGGACAATAATCGCGACATGCGCGTGGCGGCGCTGAACGTGGCGCAGTTCGAGGCGCAATACCGCATCACGCGCTCGGCGCTGCTGCCCACCGTGGAGGCCACGGGCGCGATCGACAACGCCCGCGCGCTGGGCACCACCACCCGGCAGAGCAGCGTGACGCTGGGCCAGACCTCATGGGAGATCGACTTCTTCGGGCGGCTGCGCAGCCTGCAGCACCAGGCGCTGGAGCAATACCTGTCGACCGACGCGGCGCGAGCGGGCACGCGCATCAGCCTGATCGCGACGGTGGCCACCGATTATTTCCAATGGGTGGCCGACCAGTCCCTGCTCGAGGTGGCGAGCGCGACCGCCGAGGCGGACCGGCAGACCTACGAACTCACCCTGAAAAGCGAGCGGATCGGCAATGCGTCCATGCAGGACGTGCGGCAGGCGGAGCTGGAATATGCGAGCGTGCGATCGAGCCTGATCGCCGAGCGGCGCGCGGTGGAGCAGGATCTCAACAATCTGGCGGCGGCGATCGGCTGCCCGGTTCCCGACGGGCTGCTGCGCGGCGGTGCCCTGGATGCCGCCCAGTTGCCGCCGCTTGACGCCGGCCTGCCGTCGGACCTGCTGACCCGCCGCCCCGACATCCTCCAAGCCGAGCACGACCTGAAAGCCGCCAATGCGAACGTGGGCGCCGCCCGCGCCGCGTTCTTCCCGTCGATCCAGTTGACCAGTTCGGCGGGGACCGCGAGCACGGGGCTGTCGGGCCTGTTCAAGGCGGCGACCGGGGCCTGGAGCTTCGCGCCCACCGTGAGCCTGCCGATTTTCGACTACGGCAACCGCCGGGCCTCGCTCGATGCGGCGAAGATCGAGACGCAGATCGAGATCGCCAACTACGAGAAGGCGATCCAGACCGCCTTCAAGGAAGTGGCGAACGCGCTGGCCGGGCGCGCGACCTATGTCGAGCAGGTGCAGTCGGATCGTGAATACCTGGGCGCATCGACCCATTATTACGAGCTGGCGCAGGCGCGCTATCGCAACGGGACCGACAGCTTCCTGGTCCTGCTGGATGCCGAGCGCACGATGTATGCGGCTCGGCAGCAACTGGTCAACGACCGGTTCGCGGAACTGAGCAACCTGATCGCGTTGTACAAGGCGCTGGGCGGCGGATGGCAGCCTTGAGGCGCCCGAGCTGCTTGATCTGCTTGATCTGCTTGGGTTGCTTGCGTTGCTTGGGTCGCTTGGGTCGCTTGGGCCGACGGCGGCAGGCCGGCTGCCGCCTCGCTCAAGCCGAGGCCCCCGCCGCGTAACGCGCGATCACACGCTCGCGGATCGACGGCTTGATGTTCGACTGGCGCATGTCGCCGCCATAGTGCGCGACCACCCGCGGGTTCATCACGCGGAACCACAGCGGCGGCAGGTAGGCGAGCAGGATCATGGTCGCGTAGCCCGACGGCAGTTGCGGCGAGTGGTCGAAGTGGCGCAGCGCCTGGTAGGAGCGCGTCGGGTTGGCGTGGTGGTCGGCGTGCCGCTGCAACTGGTAGAGGAACAGGTTGGTCACCACGTGGTTGCTGTTCCAGGAGTGCTCGGGCGAGCAGCGCTCGTAGCGGCCGTTCGGCAACCGGCGCCGGCCGAGCCCGTAATGCTCGACATAGTTGACCACCTCCAGCAGCGAGGCGCCGTAGACGGCCTGGATCAGCAGGAAGGGGATCACGCGCGGCCCGCAGTAGGCGAGAGCGGCGCCCCACAGCACGGCTGTCATGGCCCAGGCATGCAGCACCTCGTTGCGCGGCGACCAGCTCGCGTGCCCCTCGCGTTCGAGCCGGCGCTTTTCCAGCCGCCAGGCCGAGGCGATGCTGCCGAACACGGTGCGCGGCAGGAAGGCCCAGAAGGATTCGCCGAAGCGCGCGCTGGCCGGGTCGGGCAGGGTCGCCACGCGTACATGGTGGCCGCGATTGTGCTCGACGAAGAAATGCCCGTAGGCGACCGGCGCGAGCGTGATCTTGGCCAGCCAGCGCTCGAAGCGCGAGGTCTTGTGGCCGAGTTCGTGCGCGGTGTTGATCGACACGCCGGTGGCCGCGCCCAGCGACATCGCGAAGCCGAGGTAGTCGTACCAGGTCAGGGGCACGTGCCGCAGCACCCACATCGCGGCGACGAAGGAGACATAGACCACCAGCGTGGCCAGGTAGACCACCCAGCGGTAGTAGCGGTCGCTTTCGAGCGCCGCCACCAGCTCGTCGGGCGGGTTGCCGGCATCGTCGCCGATCAGCCAGTCGAGCACCGGGATCACGCCGAACGCGAACAGCGGGCCGAACCACCAGAAGACATGCCAGCCGGTGCTGAGCGCCAGGTGCGCGGAGAAGATCGGCAGCGTGATGGTCAGCGCGCCGAGCAGCCACCAGTAGCGTTTGCCGTCGGTCCAGCCGACGCCTGCCGTTTGCAGCTTCGCCATTGTCTCCCTCCTGTTTTTCCGGCTTCGGCTTGCCTGTCGTGCGGCCCTGGCGGGTCTCGTGCCGGTTCGTTGATTTATAAGGCTTGGCGGCCGGCAACGCCAAGCCGGTCGCTAGGCGCGCGACTCCAAACGGGCGGGCGGCGGCGGGGCTCGGTGGCAGCGGGCCGGCTCGGGCGATTGAAACGCGTCGAGGGCGGGGCCGGGCGCCTCCCGGCCCGGCCAGGGTGCCGGCAGGCGGCGCGGAAATTGCTGAGGGCTTGGTTGAAGCGGGCGGCGTGCAAGGGCGCCGGCGGCGAGTGGGCGCCTGAAACCCGGTTCGCTCTGTCCCCTTGCATGGTTTAATGGCGCGCAATCGAGCGAGCGCCCATGTCCGTGCCGCCATGTCCGATCGATCCGTCATTACCCGTTCTTCCCGGAGCCTGCCCCGTGCCTGCCGAATCCTCAGCCCAAGCCGCGATCGTCTGGTTTCGCGACGACCTGCGCGTTACCGACAACCCGGCGCTCGTGCGCGCCGCCGAATCGGGCCGGCCTTTCGTCTGCGTCTACGTGCTGGAGCGCGAGAGCACGCGCCCGCTGGGCGGCGCGGCGCGGTGGTGGCTCGACGGCGCGCTGCGTTCGCTCGACGCGAGCCTGGCCGGGCACGGCGGGCGCCTGCTGGTGCTGGAGGGCGACGAGCGCGAGACCATCGCCGCGCTCGCCGAGGAACTCGATGCCGGCGCGGTCTACTGGAACCGCCGCTACGACGGCATCGCGCGCGAGACCGACGGCGCGCTCAAGCGCTCGCTGAAGGAGGCCGGCATCGAGGCCGAGAGCTTCAACGGCGCGCTGCTGCACGAGCCCTGGGAGCTGCAGACCGGCAGCGGCGGCGCGTTCCAGGTGTTCACCGCCTATTGGCGCGCCGCGCTCAAGAGCGGCGACGTGAGCGCGCCGCTGGCCGAGCCCTCGACCTGGCGCTTCCCCACGCTGCCGGCCTCGCTCGCGCGCCGCGCGCTGAAGATCGACGCGCTCGGCCTGCTGCCGACGCGTCCCGACTGGGCCGGCGGCCTGCGCGAAGCCTGGGTGCCGACGGAGGAAGCCGCCTTCGAACTGCTCGAACGCTTCCTCGACAAGAAGATCCGCGGCTACGGCGAGGCGCGCGACCGGCCCGACCGGCCGGCGACCAGCCGCCTGTCGCCTTACCTGCGCTTCGGCCAGTTGTCGGCGCGGCAGGTCTGGCACGCGGCGATGGCGGCGGCGCGCGAGGGCGGGGCAGCGGTGGCGGCCGACATCGAGAAATTCGTCAGCGAGCTGGGCTGGCGCGAGTTCGACACCAGCCTGCTCTACCACTTCCCCGAACTGCCGACGCGCAACTATCGCGAGCGTTTCGACGCGATGCCCTGGCGTGACGACGAGGCCGGCTTCACCGCCTGGTGCCGCGGCCGCACCGGTTATCCGCTGGTCGACGCCGGCATGCGCGAGCTGTGGACCACCGGCTGGATGCACAACCGCGTGCGGATGGTGGTCGCCTCCTTCCTGATCAAGCACCTGCTGATCGACTGGCGCGCGGGCGAGCGCTGGTTCTGGGACACGCTGGTCGATGCCGACATCGCCAACAACTCGGCGAACTGGCAGTGGGTGGCCGGCTGCGGCGCCGACGCGGCGCCGTATTTCCGCATCTTCAATCCGGTCACGCAGGGGCGCAAGTTCGATCCCGAGGGCGATTACGTGCGGCGCTGGGTGCCCGAGCTGGCACGGCTGCCCGCCGATGCGATCCACGAGCCCTGGCGCGCCAAGCCGATCGTGCTGGAGGCCGCCGGCGTGGTGCTCGGCCAAACCTATCCCGAGCCGATCGTCGATCACGACGCGGCGCGCCAGCGGGCGCTGGGCGCGCTGGAACTGACCAAGCGCTGAGCGCGACCGCCGCGCCGCGCGGCTCGCGCTTCGCTGCAGCCTGGCCG
>NZ_VWWC01000185.1:0-13444 GCF_011753175.1 Burkholderia sp. Cy-637
CATCATGTAGGTGGGCTCGCAGGCCAGCTCGGGCGTGCAGCCCGCGCCGGCCAGCGCCGCGTCCACCACGGCGCGCACGCTGGTGCCGCGCGCGGTCAGCACCAGCGGCTCGGCCGCCACCTCGGCGGCGCTCACCCGGCGGCGCCTGGCCAGCGCATGAGTACGCGGGCAGATCACCACCAGCCGGTCCTCGCCGGCATGCAGCACCTCCAGCGCCGGATCGGCCGCCGCGCCGCCGGTCAGGCCCAGGTCCACCTCCTCGCCGCGCACCAGCGCCTCCACGCTGCTGGCCACCCCGTCGCGGATCTCGAAGCGCGCCTGCGGCACCTGCCGGCGGAAGTCGCGGATCAGCTCCGGCAAGGCGCTGGCGGCGAAGGTCGGCAGGCAGGCCAGGCGCACCGTGCCGGCGGTGCCGTCGCCGAGCGCGCGCGCATCGCGCAGCACCCGTTCCATGTCATCGAGCGAGCGCTGCAGGAGCGGCAGCAGCGCGCGGCCGGTCTGGGTCAGCGCCACACTGCGGCTGTTGCGGTCGAACAGGCGCGCGCCGACGGTCTCCTCCAGGCGCCGGATCTGCACCGTCAGCGCCGGCTGCGAGAGGCTCAGCCGCGCGGCCGCGCGCGTGAAGTTGCCGGCCTGGGCGACGGTGACGAAGGCGCGCAATTCGCGAAGATTCAGATCCATAACGGTTCGTGATTGCTGCAATCAAATCATTTCAATTGTCTTATCGCGCTCCAAAACTTACGCTCGCCCTCACCAAAAGACAAGATCGGAGACACCATGATGCTGCCGTTACTGGGGCTCGCCACCATCGTCGTGCTGCTCGGCGCGATCCTCTCGAAACGCATGTCGCCGCTGGTCGCGCTGATCCTGGTGCCGATCGCGGCGGCCCTGCTCGGCGGCTTCGGCCTGCAGACCAGCGGCTTCGTGATCAACGGGCTGAAGAGCCTGGCGCCGGTGGTCGGCATGTTCGTGTTCGCGATCCTCTACTTCGGCGTGATCACCGACGCCGGCACGCTCGACCCGATCATCGACCGGATCCTGCGCGCGGTCGGCACGCGCCCCACCCGCATCGTGATGGGCACCACCCTGCTGGCCCTGCTGATCCACCTGGACGGCTCGGGCGCGGTCTGCTTCCTGGTGACGATCCCGGCCATGCTGCCGCTCTACGACCGGCTCGGCATGGACCGCCGCGTGCTGGCGGCGGCCGTCTCGATGGCCGCCGGCATCAACTTCCTGCCCTGGACCGGGCCGATGATCCGCGCCTCGGCCTCGCTGCACCTGCCGATTTCGGCGCTGTTCAATCCGCTGATCCCGGTGCAGGCGGTCGGCATCGCCTTCGTGTTCGGCGCGGCCTGGTGGCTCGGCCGGCGCGAACAGCGGCGGCTCGGCGCGGGCCTGGCCGGCGGCGGCGCGATCCCGATGCCCGAGCGCGTGCTGACGGCCGACCAGCAGGCGCTGCGCCGCCCGCGGCTGTTCTGGTTCAACCTGGTGCTGACGGTGATCGTGCTCGGCACGATGGTGGTGATGGGCGAGAAGATCCCGCCCGCGCTGATGTTCATGGTCGGCTTCTGCATCGCGCTGCTGGTGAACTATCCCGATGTCGAGATGCAGCGCCGGCGCATCGACGCGCATGCGCGCGCCGCGCTGATGATGGCCGGCATCCTGCTGGCCGCCGGCGTGTTCACCGGCATCATGCAGGGCAGCGGCATGCTCAAGGCGATGGCCGCCGCCGCGGTCGGTTTCGTGCCGCCCTCGATGGCCGGCCATATCCCCGTCGCGCTGGGCCTGCTGTCGATGCCGCTGAGCCTGCTGTTCGATCCCGATTCCTTCTACTTCGGCGTGCTGCCGGTGATCGCCGAGGTGGCCGGCCAGCTCGGCGTGCCGGCCCTGCATGTCGGCCAAGCCGCCCTGCTCGGCCAGATGACCACCGGCTTCCCGGTCAGCCCGCTCACGCCGGCCACCTTCCTGGTGGTCGGGCTGTGCGGCATCGAGCTGGCCGAGCACCAGAAATTCACCTTCCCGCTGCTGTTCGGCGCCTCGGTGGTGATGACGCTGGCCTGCGTCCTGTTCGGCGTGTTCGCCCTGTGAGGCGCGCCGCGATGGCCGTGGCAGCCGGCCGATACCGTCCAACCAAGTCGCGCAAGCGACCGGAATTCCCGTCATGACAGCTTCCGCATCCGCGTCTACCTCCGCTCCCCCCGCGCCCCCCGTTCCGGCCGGCCGGCGCGTCCGCCTCGGCGCCGGCGCCGGCTACTCCGGCGACCGCATCGAGCCCGCCGTCGAGCTGGCCGAGCACGGCGCGCTCGACTACCTGGTGTTCGAATGCCTGGCCGAGCGCACCATCGCGATCGCGCAGCAGGCGCGGCGCGCCGAGCCCGCGCTCGGCTACGACCCGCTGCTCGGCGCGCGCATGCGCGCGGTGCTGCCGGCGGCCGCCGCGCGCGGCGTGAAGATCATCTCCAACATGGGCGCGGCCAATCCGCTGGCGGCCGCGCGCGAGACCGCTCGGATCGCCGCCGGGCTCGGCATCGCCGGGCTCCGGATCGCCGCCGTCAGCGGCGACGACGTGCTCGATCCGGTGCTGCGCGGCGGCTTGCGCTTCGTCGAATCGGGCGAGGCGGTGGCCGACTATCGCGAGCGCATCGTCTCGGCCAATGCCTACCTCGGCGCCGCGCCGATCGTCGCGGCGCTGGCCGCCGGCGCCGATATCGTGCTGACCGGGCGCGTGGCCGATCCCGCCTTGTTCGCCGCGCCGCTGATCCACGAATTCGGCTGGCGCATGGACGACTGGGCCCGGCTCGGCCAGGCCACCGTGGTCGGCCATCTGCTCGAATGCGCGGGCCAGGTGACGGGCGGCTACTTCGCCGATCCGGGCTGGCTGGACGTGCCGGACCTGGCGCGGCTCGGCTTCCCGATCGGCGAGGTGGCCGAGGACGGCGCGGTGACGATCACCAAGCTGGCCCGCTCGGGCGGGCGCGTCAGCGCCGAGACCTGCAAGCAGCAACTGATCTACGAGATCCACGATCCGGCGCGCTACCTGCAGCCCGACGTGACGGCCGATTTCAGCCGCGTGACGGTGAGCGAGGAAGGCCCGGACCGGGTGCGCGTGACGGGCGGTGCCGGCCGCGCGCGGCCCGATACGCTGAAGGTGTCGGTGGCCTATGCCGACGGCCATATCGGCGAAGGCCAGATCTCCTACGGCGGCCCGGGCGCGCTGGCGCGCGCGCGGCTGGCCGGCGAGATCGTGCGCGAGCGGCTGAAGCTGACGGGCGTGCAGCTCGACGAACTGCGCATCGACCTGATCGGCGTCGATTCGCTCTACGGCGCGACCGGCATCGACGCACGCGACGAACGCGAGGCACACGACGCGCGCGGCGAGCCGGCCGAGCTGCGGCTGCGCGTGGCCGGCCGTTGCGCGACGGCCGCCGAGGCGGCGCGCATCGGCAACGAGGTCGAGACGCTCTATACCAACGGGCCGGCCGGCGGCGGCGGCGCGACCAAGGCGGTGCGCGAGGTGCTGGCGGTGCAGTCGGTGCTGCTGCCGCGCGAGCAGGTGCGGCCCGTATTCACGATGCTGGAGGTGGACGATGCAACTGCGTGAACTGGCGCATTCGCGCACCGGCGACAAGGGCAATACGCTGAACGTCTCGGTGATCTGCCGCGACGCGCGCAACTACGCGCACCTGAGCGAGCACCTGAGCGCCGAGCGCGTGAAGGACTGGCTCGGCGCCTTCGTGCTGGGCGAGGTGGTACGCCACGAGCTGCCGATGCTGGCGGCCTTCAACTTCGTGCTCGGCGAGGCGCTGGGCGGCGGCGTGACGCGTTCGCTCGCGCTCGACGCGCATGGCAAGTCGGTCGGCTCGGTGCTGCTGGCCATCGAGGTGCCGGCGCCGCCGCGCGACTGAACGGCAGGCCGGCTCGGCGCGATCTCAGCGGAACGACCAGCTGCGATGCGCGAAGTAGCTGGTGAACACCGGCGCGCCCACGCCGGCCAGGTGCGCCAGGTCCTGCGCATGCCAGTCGAAGCCGACGGCCGGCAACAGGTGCTGCGCGAGCCCGACGCTGACGGCCCAGGTCTGCAGCAACGCGAACAGGTTGACGGCCGTGAAGGTGGCCGCCGAGCGCCAGGGTCGCTGGCCGCCCGCGCCGAACACGTAACGGCGCGCCAGCAGGTAGCCGCAGCTCACGCCCACCACCCAGGCCAGCACGATCGCCGTGGTGTACGGCAGCCACCGGCTGAACAGCATGCGCGAGCCGAGATTGGCCGCCGCCGCGATGCCGCCGGTGGCGAGGAAACGCGCGAAGCGGCGCGTGCCCTCGCGCCCGGCCGGCAGCCCCGCGCCAGCCCCTGCCGCCGTCCCGGCGGCTCCGGAACCCGGCGCGCTCATAACATGCGCGCCATCCGGCGCGCCAGGCCGATGCTCTCGGAGATCCCGCGATCCTCCGGGTAGTAGTGGCAGGTATCGGCCACCAGCAGGCCCTCCACCGGCGTGCGGATCGGCGGCAGCCGGTCCAGGAAGCCCGGGCCGCAGACCGGCTGCGCGTGCCGGTAGCGATTCACCTTCACCGCCAGCACGTCCTCGGCGCCCAGCGCCGGATTGATGCGGCGCAGGTAGCCGACCACCTTGGCCTCGTAGGCCGCATCCGTCTCGGCGTACTTCGGATGCGTGCCCGGCATGTAGAACGGCACGTAGACCACGTGCGCATCGAGCGGGCGCAGGTTCGTGTATTCGACGATGCCGGGAATATCCATGCCCGGATCGTTGACGTTGAGCCAGAAGTTCTCGCTCACCGGCTTCGCGAGCTTGACGATCACGCAGACCACCGCCACGTTCGGGATCGCGCGCCAGGCATCCAGGATCCCGGCCGGCAAGTCCGGCATCAGGCGCGGCGCGTGGGCCAGCGGCACGGTGCTGATCACCTGCTCGAAGCGCTGCTCGCCGGCCGCGGTGAGCACGCCCCTCACGCGGCCCGCCTCGATCAGCACGCGCTGCACCGGCTGGCCGAGCCGCAGCTCGCCGCCGCGGCGTTCGATCTCGGCGCGCATCGCCTCGAGCAGGGCCGCCGAGCCGCCCTCCAGGTAACCGAGCTTCTCGCGCATCAGGCTGTAGCGCGAGCGGCCGATGCGGCGGATGCGGCTCCAGATCCAGGCCGCCGACAGGTCCTGCGCGTGCTCGTAGAACTTGTAGTCGAACAAGCGCCGCCATAGCACCTCCCAGGCCTCCTCGCCGATCCAGCGACGGATCCAGCCGGTCGCCTCGATGCGGTCCAGGTCGTGCCATCGATCGCGCCGCGTCGCCAGCAGCGCATGCAGCCCGTAGCGGAACTTCGCGATCCAGCCCAGGCCGCGAAAGCGCAGCAGCGCGAGCGGATTGCCCCAGCGCTGCACGCGGTCCCGGTAGAAATAACCCATGCGCGTCTCCACCCAGCGCAGGCGGTCCTCCAGGCCCAGCTCGCGCAGCACCTCGAAGAAGGCATGATCCGAGGCGGCATGGAAGTGGTAATAGCGCTCGATGTCGATGCCGCCGAAATCGAAGGAGGCGGCCATCCCGCCGATCCGGTCGTCGGCCTCGAACACCACCACGCGGCGCCCGTCGCGGGCGAGCTGGTAGGCCACGCCGAGCCCCATCGGCCCGGCGCCGAGCACGGCCACCGCCGGCTTGTCGCTGTGTCGCTCCATCGGGCCTCCCTCAGAAATCCAGCTGGACGCGGCTGTAGACCGGGTCGCCGAAGGTCTCGCCGACCGCCTCGCGCAAGGAGGTGGCGCGCACCCCGAAGATGCGCTCCCAGTCGATCACCTCGAATTCGTCGCCGGCCGTCAGCGCCTGCAGTTGCGCGGCGGTAAACGGCGGATCGCGGTCGAACCAGGCATACACGGTCAGCAGCGCATGGAACAGCCGGTACGGGATCCTGACGATCGCGCAGCGCGCGCGCACCGCGCGGCGCACCTCGCGGATCAGGTCGATGTAGTCGACCCGCTCGCGGCCGCTGATGTTGTAGACCTCGCCGCGGATGCGCGCCTCCAGGCAGGCCAGGATCACGTTGCAGAAATCGCCCGCGTAGAGCGGCTGGCGCACGAAGCGCCCCGAGCCCGGCACCGGGAACACCGGCACGCGCCGCATGAAGCGCGACAGCCAGCCCAGGTGCTTGCGGTCGAACCAGCCGAACATCAGGGTCGGGCGCAGCACCACGCAGTCGATGCCCGAGGCCAGCACCATCTGCTCCTGCTCGCGCTTGGTCTGGGTGTAGAAATCGTCGCCGACCGACTCGACCACCGAGGAGCTGATGTGCACCGTATGCGGCACGCGGTGCCGGCCGATCGCCTCCAGCACCAGGCGCGTGCTGTCGAGGTTGTTGCGCACGAAGGGCTCGCGCGTCGGCCCGCCGATCTGCGCCTGCAGCATCACCACCGCGTCGGCGCCCTCGAAGTGGCGGGACCAGTCGCCGGGCTCGGCCAGGTCGGCGTATTCGGCCACGATGTCGGGATGCAGCCGGCGCAGCACCGCCAGGTTCGCGCGATGCTTGTCGAGCACCACGATCTGCCTCACGCCGCGGCGCTTGAGCCGCGCCACCAGGTTCTGTCCGACGAGCCCGGCGCCGCCGGGCAGGATCACTCGCAGGTTCACAGGGACACTCTCTTGAAAAGGAAGCCGGGCATCCAGCGGATCGCGCACATCACGCCCGCCCAGAACCACGGCGTGTAGATCGCGTCGCGCCGGCGCGCCACCGCGCGCACGATGTCGGCCGCCACGCGCTCGGGCCGCGCCACCAGCGGCCCCGGCAATTGCAGATGGGCCGTCATCGGCGTGGCGACGAAGCCGGGCTTGATCACCAGCACGTGCACGCCCGATTTCGCCAGCCGCGCGCGCAGGCCCTCGCAGAACGCCACCACGGCCGCCTTCGCGGCGCCGTAGAGATAGTTCGAGGGCCGCCCGCGATCGGCCGCCACCGAGGCGATCACCGCGATGGTGCCGGCGCCGCGCGCGGCCATCCGGTTGGCCAGCGGCGTGAGCAGCGCGATGGTGGACAGGCCGTTGGTGCTGAACTCGCGCACCGCCAGCGCCGCGTCGCGCTCGCAGGCGCCCTGCTCGGGCAGCGAGCCGTGCGCGACCAGCGCCAGCTCGATCGGGCCCAGCGCGCGCTCGGCCGCCGCCAGCATCGCCTCGTGCGTGTCGAGCGCGTTGGCGTCGAATTCGAGGGTCGCGACGCGTGCCGCGCCGCGCAGGCGCAGGTCGTCGGCGATCTGCCCGAGCCGGTCGGCGCGCCGGCCGGCCAGGCACAGCGCGGCGCCCTCGCCGGCCCAGCGGCGCGCGCATTCGGTCGCGATCGCCGAGGTCGCGCCCACGATCAGGATGGTCTTCATGTCTCGGTGGTCCGTTGCCAGAAACGCGACTGGATCGCCGGGTCGCGCAAGGCCTCGACGCGCGTCCAGGCCGGATAGGCGCGCCGGAAGTCCTCGCCCGACATATGGGCGTCCTTCGCGGGATAGAGACGGCCGCGCGCGGCGCGCACGATCGCGTCGAGCCGCGCGAACAGCGCCGCGTTGCGCGCGTCGTGCTGGGCGAAGTCGAGCGCGAGCGAGGTGCCCTCGAGCGGGAACGACAGCAGCCCCGGCGAGACCAGCGCGCCGCAGCGCTTGAGCACGGCCAGGAAGGAGCCGGCGTGGCTGGCCGCGATCGCCGCCAGCATCTCGGCCATCGCGTCGCGCGCGTCGGCCGCCGGCACCACGCACTGGTACTGCTGGAAACCGCGCCGGCCATAGATGCGGTGCCATTCGAGCAGGCCGTCGAGCGGATAGAGGAACGGCAGCAGCTCGGCCCGCGCGCTGCCCGCGGCGCGGCCGGCGCGCCAGTAATGCAGCGCGTTGAAGGCCGGCACCGAGAGACGGTTCACCAGCGAGAACGGCGGCGTGAACGGCACCGTCAGCGGGCGCGTCGACGGCAGGCCGCGCGTGCCGGCGCCAGCCGCCGCGCCCCCCTCGCCCGAGCCACCCTGCCCACCCGGCCCGGGCGCCTCGGCCGGCGCCGCGTCGGCCACCGTCAGCACGCCGCGGCCCAGCGCCTTGCCGCGGCTGCCGCAATCGACCCAGGCCACGCTGTACTCGTGGCGCGCGTCGTGCTCGTCGGACAGCGCGAAGAACTCGTCGAGCCCGCCGAAGCGCATCTGGCGCAGGTCGACGCGGGCAGAGGGCACCGGCATCAGTTGCAGCTCGACCCAGCTGATCACGCCGGTCAGGCCGAGCCCGCCGATGGTCGCCGCATACAGCTCGGGATGGCGCTCGGCATCGACCTCGAGCGGCCCGAGATCGGAGCGCACCAGCCCGAAACGCCTGAGGTGGCGGCCGAAGGTGCCGCGCACGTGATGGTTCTTGCCGTGCACGTCGTTGGCCACCGCGCCGCCGAGCGTCACGTAGCGCGTGCCCGGCGTGACCGGCAGCATCCAGCCGCGCGGCAGCGCCGCGCCGAGCAGCACGTCGAGCGTCATGCCGGCTTCCGCGCGCACCAGGCCGCTCCGCCAGTCGACGGCGATGAAGCGGTCGAGCGACTTCATCCACAGCACCTGGTCGGAGGCGGCCAGGCAACTGTCGCCGTAGCTGCGGCCGTTGCCGTAGGCCAGCACCGAGGCCTGCCGCCGGCTCAGGCCGCTCAGCAGCGCGGGCAGGCTGTCGCGCCAGTGCACCGGCGCGCCCGTTTGCGGATGGCGCGGATAGCGCGCCCAGGATCGCAGGCCGGTCGTGCTCATATCGCGCTGACGAAGACCAGCACGAACAGCGCGGCCACGCCGAGGCTGGTCGCGTCGGTGGCGGCGAACAGCACCGGGTCGCTGTTCATCTGGCCGCGGTTGGTGATGATCCAGGTGCGGCTGACCCAGTACAGCAGCAGCGGGCAGGACAGCCAGATGCGCTGCGGATTGGCGTAGAGCATCAGGGTGGCCGGGTCCTGGATGTAGAGCGCGAGCACCAGCACCGACAGGTAGCCGGCCGCCGCGCCCAGCGCCAGCACGATGGCGCGGTCGTCGCTGACGTAGCCGCGCCCGCGCGCCTGGCCGCCGGCCAGCGCCACCAGCTCGGTGTAGCGCTTCACCAGCGCCAGGCTCAGGAAGATGCACATCGAGAAGGCCAGCAGCCAGAAGCTCAGGCGCATGCCGAAGGCGGCGGTGCCGGCCGCGAGCCGCGCCGTGTAGAGCGCGGCCAGCGCGATCACGTCGACGATCACCATGCGCTTGAGCACGAAGGAATAGGCCGCCGTGAGCGCGTAATAGGCCGCCAGCGCCAGCGAGAACGCGCTCGGCAGGCTGCTCAGCGCGATCGCCAGCGAGGCGGCCAGCAACAGCGGAAAGGCGATCGCCCCCGAGAGCAGCGACAGCGCCCCGCTGGCGAACGGCCGATGGCGCTTGACCGGATGATGGCGGTCGTCGTCGAGATCGACCAGGTCGTTGAGCACGTAGACGCTGGAGGCGCACAACCCGAAGGCGAGGAAGGCCAGCAGGCCCTGCCAGAACATCGTCGGCTCGCCGGCGCGATGCGCGGCGAACAGCGGCACGAACACCAGCAGGTTCTTGAGCCATTGATGCAGGCGCAGCGCGCGGGCCCAGACCCGCAGCGTGCCGGCGCGCGTGTCGATCACGTGCTCGACGTTGCCGTTGCGCTGCGCCTCGCGCGCGATGCGTTTGGGCGCGTTGACCACGTAGGCGCGCTCGGCCGCGCGCCAGGCGGAGAGATCGTCGCGGGAATTGCCGACGTAGTCGAAGCCCTTGTCGCCGTAGGCGCCCACCAGCGCGTCGCGCTTGTTGTCGGCCGACAGGTTGACGGCGCCGTCGCTGGCGAAGGTGCGGTCGAACAGGCCCAGGTGGCCGGCGATCGCATTGGCGTAGTGCGAGGCGCTGGCGGTGGCCAGCGTGATCGGCCGGCCCTGGCTGCGCTCGGCGCGCAGCCATTCGAGCACCGTGCCGTTGTAGGGCAGGCTCGTGACGTCGACGCCGGCGGCCTCGGCCAGGCGCTGCTTGAGGCCGGCCTTGCCGCCCTCGAGCAGCCACAGCAGCGGCCGGTAGAAGCGATGCGGCCAGCGCTTCAGGTAGGCGAGCCCGGACTCGACCAGCATGTCCGACTGGATCAGCGTCCCGTCGAGATCGACGACGAGTATCTTGTCAGCTTGCATGAGTCGCCTCGTCGGGATCAGCGCGGGTGGGCATCGGCGGGCTTGCGCGCGACGATGAAGAACTGCTTGCCGAGCAGCGGCCAGGCCAGCGGCAGGCGCAGGTAGAGCCAGACCAGCGCCGGATGCGTGGGCAGCGCGCCCTGCGTCGTGTAGGGCAGGAAGCGGTCGATCGAGCGCTCGATCTCGAAGCCGGCCAGGTGCAGCGCCTCGGCCAGCGACTTGTCGGTCAGGCCCAGGTGGTGGTCGTAGAAATCCCAGTAGGCGCCCGCCAGGTAGCGCAGGTTCGGCCCCAGGATCAGGTAGCGGCCGCCCGGCTTCAGCGCGCGCCGCACCGAGCCCAGGAAGCTGTCGAGGGTGGCCTTGTCGGGCAGGTGCTCGAGGAAGTTCGAGGTGAACAGCAGGTCGGCCTGCCCCGCCACCAGCTCGCCCACCTCGGTGGCCGGCGCCTGGTGGAACTCGATGCCGGCCGCGAGGTGGCGGCGCGCGTCGGGGTTCAGGTCGATCGCGATGCGGCGCCGGGCCTGCACGTGGTTGATGAATTCGCCGTAGCCCGAGGCGACGTCGACCACCGTGTCGCCGGGCGCCACGTAGCGCTTCAGGAAACTGCCATGGATGGTGCGCCAGATCGCGTTCTTGCGCGCCAGCACGTGGTCGGCGAAGCGCTTGCGATAGAGCAATGCCAGTTGGTTCGGGTTCATCGCAGGGTCCTCAGTCGGCGAACTGCAGCGCCACGCGGGTGTTGCTGCACGACACCAGTTCGCCCTCGCTGGCGTAGGCCACGCCGAGCGTCTGCCTGCCGTGCAGGCCGGCCGGGTCGAGATAGGCGGTGTAGCCGAGATCCGGCAAGGGGCCGGCGCCGATCATGTCCTGCACGTCCAGGCGCGGCATGGCGCGGGTCGGCGCGTAGCGCACGTGGCCGCTGGCGTCGGTCAGGCTCAGGTAGGTGCGCTCGGGCGGCCGCATGGTCTGCGGCTGGGCCACCAGCCAGCCCTCGGCCGACAGGACGTGGTCGATGCGCGCGCTGGCCGGCGCCGGGTAGGTTTCGTTGAGCACCAGCAGGCCGCCCATGCAGGCGCCCTCGCGGTGCCGCGCGCTGCGATCGGCCGGCGCGAGATCGCCGAGCGGATCGTGCCGGAACAGGCCGGCGGGCTCGCCCGCCGGCGTGACCGGCGCGGGCGTCAGCGTCACCCGGTAATGGCTCTGCCAGGCATAGCCGCCGCCGTCGGCCGCCTCCACCGTGAAGCGCGTCACCTCCTGCGAGCGCAGCGTGCCCGGCGCGCCGTACATCAGCGCGAACTCGGTCGAGTTGCGCACCAGCGGGCTCAGCACGAAGCCGGCGCGGGCCATGCCGGAGACCAGCTTGTAGTCGTGCTCGCTGCCGTCGCGCAGCGTGACGCGGATGCGCAGCGCGGCCGGCTTCAGCACGAAGGCGCGCAGGCGCCCCGCCAGGCTCGGCTCGATGGCCAGGCTCGCCACCAGCGGCACGGCCGAATCGGGCACCGTGACGGGCGCACCCAGCATCGCGTCGGCCGCGAGCACCGGCGCCGGTGCACGGGCCGGCGCCGGCGCATGCGCCAGGTAGAGGAAGTTGTCGCGGAACGCCACCGGCCGATAGTCGCGCATCAGCACCGGCCAGCTCGGGCCGTCGTCGAGCGTCGGGTACTTGCCGTCGATCGGCGTGACCCGCATCAGCACCGTGTCGGGCGCGCGCGCGCCGGCCAGGTGGGCCGCGTTCAGGCCCGCCAGCATCGGGCTGTAGGCCGCGTAGCTCTGGATCACCGGACGCGGGTTCCATGCGTTGCCGGCCGCCAGCAGGTCCGATTGCCAGAACGAATAGATGTCCGAGCTGCCCTTCATCAGCGGCACCTCGTGCTCGCGGCGCAGCGCGGCGAGACGCGCCTGGTAGGCCTGCGCGAGCGCATCGCCGCGCGCGCGCAGCGCGATGCCCTCGCTCACGCCGAGCGCGGTGCGCGCGACGTTCATCGCGTAGCGCGCGGGGGTCGCCTCGGTGTAGTGCAGCGCGATCGCCCAGCCCGCCACCGCGCCGAGCACGGCCAGCCCCGCGCCCGACCAGGACGGCGCGGCCAGCGCGAAGACCAGGCCCGCGAAGGCGATCGCGCTGGCGGCGATCAGCGCGTGATCGTCGTGGCGCACGAAGCCGCCCTTGAAGCAGAGGAACAGGAAGGCCGCGAAGGACAGCAGCAGGAAGGCGCGCAGCGTGAACGCCTCGCCGCGCCGCAGGGCGATCGCCGCGAGCAGCGCCAGCGCGGGCAGCAGGTAGAGCGCGAGATCGATGGCCGGGCCGTCGAGCGCCATGCCCTCCTCGTAGCCGGAGATCATCGCCACCAGCGAATGCAGGTACGGCCCGAGCGCGGCCGGCGGCTGGCCCGCCGCCTGCCACAGCGCCACGGCGGCCAGCGGCGGCGCGAGCAGCATGACGAGCGCGACGCCCCAGGCGCGGCGGCTGGCCAGCAGCAGCACGCAGAGCAGCACGGCGGCCGCGCAGGCGGGCAGCATCGAGCCCTTCACCAGCGGCAGCAGGCCGAACGGCGCGAACATCAGCAGCGCGGCAAGCAGCGTGCGCCAGCCCGCGCCGGGCTCGCGCGCCCCGTCGAGCGCGCGGCAATGGCGATACCAGGCCGCCGAAACCAGCAACGGATAACCGAGCAGCAGCACGTCGCGCGACAGCGCGCCGGCGATCATCAGCGCCAGCAGCAGGGGCAGCACGCGGCCGGCACCGCGCGTGAGCGCCAGCGTCGCGCTCGCGTAGCCGAGCAGGAACACCGCGCTGGCAGCCAGCACCAGGCCGTCGGTGGCGGGATGGAACACGCGCGTGAACACGCCCGCATACGGCCCGAGCGTGAAGACGATGTCGCGGCCGAATACCAGGCCCTGCGCCAGCGCCTGGTTCAGCGCGGCCATCCACGACGGGTCGAGCCCCTCGCCCGGCATCGGCGGCAGCCACGGCAGGATCACCGCGGCCAGGGCCAGCACCGCCAGCCACCGACAGGCCAGCGCCAGGCCGCCCCGGGCCGCCACGTCTTGCTCCTGCTCCTGCTCCCGCGCCTGCGTGATGCCGCCCGGCGCGGCGGCCGCGGCGGCCCCGGCCGAGGCCGGCATGGTCAGATCATGCTTGTCGCTCACCTGCTCTCTCCCTCGTCGTCGATCGGCGCCGGTCGCCTGCTGGCGGCCCCGGCCATGCCGTCGTGCTTGTCTCGATACCGGCGCGCATGCCGGCCTCGGTCGTGTTTCAGTGCGCCGTCGCGGCGGCCGGCATCGCCGCTCGC
>NZ_VWWC01000186.1:0-13403 GCF_011753175.1 Burkholderia sp. Cy-637
CTGGGCGCCTGGCGCGCCGAGGTGCCCGAGGCCGCGCCGATCGAGCGGATCGCGCCGGCCACGCTGGCCGCCTGGCGCGCCGAAGCCGGGGCGGATGCCGATACTGATGCCGATGCCGCGGTGGCCGTGATCGACGTGACGGCCAGCGCCAACTACGTGAAGCGGCACGTGCCGGGTGCCTGGTACGCGGTGCGCGCGCAGTTGCGCGCGGCGCTCGCGACGATTCCGGCCGCGCGGCGCTATGTGCTGACCTGCAATACCTCGCAACTGGCCGCCTTCGCGGCCGTCGACCTGCGCGCGCTGCTGCCGGCCGAGGTCGGCGTGTTCGTGCTCGACGGCGGCACGCTGGCCTGGATCGACGCGGGCCTGCCCGTCGAGGCGGGCGAGACGCGCCTGGCCACGCCGCGCACCGATCGCTACCGGCGTCCCTACGAGGGCACCGACAACGCGGCCGCCGCGATGCAGGCCTATCTCGACTGGGAGTTTGGCCTGGTCGAGCAACTGGGCCGTGACGGCACGCATCATTTCCAGGTGATCTGAGCGTCGCCGCGCTGCCGCGCCGGTGTCGATCCGGCGCGGCAGCGCTTCCTTCCCGGCCGCCGTTCGCGGCCGACCCCCGCCTCGATGGCCGCGCGACTTGCGATGCCCCCGCCTCGTCGCGCGCCCCGCCCGATCCTTACGTATGACATTCCGATCGCCCGATCCGGAAACAGACTTGTAAGTCTGTCTACTCGCGTTTCCGGCGGCGGCAGGGGCAATACATCGTATGCATTTGAATTGCTGCGTTGCATCAATTCAAACGCCAGCGCTAGCCTGACGCACCTGGGTTTGGCGCCTGAAATGTAAATCAGGGTTTATGCCGGGACCGGTTTCATCGATTCGACAATCAAACGAAAAACGCTTTGTGCATCGCGCTCAAACGCTCACCGTTTAGTGAATTCCCGCGTTGCGCCGAACCGACGATGCGCTTTTGACTGGTAGGGAATTGTCAGCTTCTCGGTCAGAATGGCGCCGGCATGGAAACTCGCCCATGCCCGTAGCACACGAGACCAAAGAATCCTGAGGATGGAGAAGCAATGAAAAAGCACGTAGCGGTTGCCATCACGGCAGCCGGCCTTGCCACGGCCGCGCACGCCCAAAGCAGCGTGACCCTGTACGGGATCGTCGACAATGGCCTGGCCTACCAGAACAGCAGCGGCTCGCTGGGCCAGACGGCCAACGGCCATTCGTCGGTGAAGATGTCGACGGGCGTCTGGGCGGGCAGCCGCTTCGGCCTGAAGGGCGCGGAAGACCTGGGCGGCGGCACCAAGGCCGTGTTCACCCTGGAAGCCGGCGTCAACACCGCCAACGGCACCTCGCAGTTCAGCGGCGGCATCTTCACGCGCCAGGCCTTCGTCGGCCTGTCCGATACCAAGTACGGTACGCTGACCGCCGGCCGCCAGTACACCGCCTACTACACGCTGCTCTCGCCGTGGAGCCCGACCACCTGGCTGACCGGCTATTTCGGCGCTCACCCGGGCGATATCGACTCGCTCGACACCAGCTACCGTGCCAACAACTCGCTGGTCTACATGTCGCCGAAGTACTACGGCTTCACGTTCGGCGGCTCCTACTCGTTCGGCGGCCAGCCGGGCAGCGTCAACGCCGGTTCGACCTGGAGCGCGGGCCTGCAGTACACCAACGGCCCGCTCGGCGTGGCCGCGGCGTTCCAGCGCGTCAACAACGCGGCTTCGGGCGGCGGCGCCTGGAGCCCGAACTCGACCACCTCGAACGGCGGCGCGCAGGCAGCCGTGTCGGCGATCAACAACGGCTACATCACGGCGCAGGCGCAGCAGCGCGTGGCGGTGACGGGCGGCTACCAGTTCACCTCGCAGTTCGACGTGACGGTCTCCTACTCGAACGTGCAGTACATCCCGGGCGCCAACTCGACCTTCCGCAACACGGCCACCTTCAACACCGCCGGCGCGGTGCTGCACTTCAAGCCGGTTGCCGTGTGGGACTTCGGGCTCGGCTACAGCTACACGGCGGCGACGCTGTCCAACGGCGTGTCCAGCGCGGCCCGCTACCACCAGGTCACGGCCTCGCAGTACTACAGCCTGTCCAAGCGCACCGGCCTGTACGCGGTCGAGGCCTACCAGCACGCCTCGGGCAACACGCTGTCGAACGGCAAGGTGATCGCGGCGACGGCCTCGATCGGCGACGGCTTCAACAGCACGCCGGCCACCACGCGCGGCCAGGTCGGCCTGGGCGTCGGCCTGATCCACCGCTTCTGATCGAGCGCGCGGGCGCGGCGCATCGCGTCGCGCTCGCGAATGCAAAACGGGCAGCTCCCGCCTCGGCGGGGCTGCCCGTTTTTTCATGGCTGGACGATGAGGCTGCCGGCGAATCGATCGCGCTGGCGAGCCGGCGGCGAGATGTCGAGCGAGGGGAGTTGCCTGGAAAGGATGGTTGGCCGGATCAGGCCATGCACGTGCTACGGCAAGGGAAGGACGCGGCGGCTCAATCAGCCGTGGCTGTCGACCCAGGCACGCGCCCATTCGAGCCCGGCAAAGCGCGCGGCATCCTCGGTATCGAACACGCCGAGCACGCTCGAGGCGTCGACCAGCCGGTTGTTGCGCGTGATGGTGCCGCTGGCCGCATAACGATCGGGCTGCATGATCTCCTCCTGCTGGAGGATTGCATGGCCCCAGATCTGGTAGCCCTTGTAGGTTTCGGCTTCCATCGGCGGGGGCTTCCGTCAGCGCAGGATGGTGACGCCCGCGGCGGCCGGCGTGCCGACCCGCAGCACGTTGCCGTCCGGCGTGAACAGGCGTGGGATATCGGGCGTGCCCGGGGCGGCGCGCGGTGTATCGGGCGTGGCCGCGTGCGGCCTTGCCAGCGGCTTGGCTTCCACGGCCGGCGGGCGCACGCCCGCGTCGACCAGGCGCGGTGCGACGCGCTTGTGTTGTTTCGGTGCTTTCGGCGCGGCCGGCGCCATGTCGTGGTGGGCACCGCCGCGTGCTTCGGGCGGATTCCAGATTTCGACGTAGTGGTCGCCCGCGAATGCCGGCGACGTGACCGCCAGCAACAGCAACCCGCATCCAACCAGTTTCACTATGTATTCTCCGTGTGGCACCGGAACCTGCCGCCATGGCGGCGCGTTCCGTGTCGGCCGGTGCCCCGCGCGATTGCACTGCGCGGCGAGCTTCGGCCAACGAGCGATTGTCTCATGGACACACTGCCCGGCAGGCGATTTTTACCGGCCGCCGGCGAGTCGAGTGCTGTATGAATATACAGTATTTTCGACGCGGTCGCGAGGCATGAAACGCGGCGCCGGCGTCGGCGCCAGACGCGGCGCGGCTCCGATCGCGGCAGGGCGCGCGGCGACAGGCGCCGAGGCGGCTCGGACCGGTCCGAAGCGGTGTAAGGTGGCGCGCAGGACCGTCGCGTGCGCGCGACGCCCCATTGAAAAATACGAAAACATCGAGGCAGCCAGGAGGGCGACATGCATTCCCCAGCAGGCGACGACGAACCCCATGTATTGCGCGAGGACGCCCAGGGCGTGACCACCTTGCGCCTGAACCGGCCGGCCCAGGCCAACGCCTTGTCGAATGCGATGCTCGCCGAGCTCGGCCGCGCCTTCGACTCGCTGGCCGGCGATACGCGGCTGCGCTGTGTGGTGCTGGCCGCCGAGGGCCGCGCCTTCTGCGGCGGCCACGACCTGCGCGAGATGCGCGCGCGCCGCGGCTCGGCCACGGCCCGCCGCGACTACCTCGAACTGTTCACGCGCTGCAGCGCCCTGATGCAGGCGATCCGCGGCCTGCCGGTGCCGGTGATCGCGCGCGTGCAGGGCGTGGCCACGGCGGCCGGCTGCCAACTGGTGGCGGCTTGCGACCTGGCGGTGGCGGCCGATACGGCGCGCTTCGCCGTCTCCGGCATCGAGGTCGGGCTGTTCTGCTCGACGCCGGCCGTGGCGCTGTCGCGCAACGTCTCGGCCAAGCGCGCCTTCGAGATGCTGGTCAGCGGGCGCTTCATCGACGCGAGCACGGCGCGCGACTGGGGGCTGGTCAACGAGGCGGTGCCGGCCGACGCGCTCGATGCGGCGGTGGCGCGCCTGGCGGCCAGCATCGTGGCGAAGTCGCCGGCCGCCGTGCGTCATGGCAAGGCGATGTTCCATCGCCAGCGCGAGCTGCCGCTCGACGAAGCCTATCGCCACGCGGCCGCGGTGATGGCCGACAACATGATGGAGCCCGACGTGGAGGAGGGGATCGACGCGTTCCTGGAGAAGCGGCCGGCACGCTGGGGCCGATCGGGCGAAGCCTGAGATCGAGGCCGGCGGCATGCGCGGCACGCGCTGCCGGCTGGCCTGTTGCCCGCGCCCGCCGGGATGGCTCGGGCGCGAGCCGGTGCCCGCCGGGAATGCAGCGACGCCGGATCAGCGCCCGTAGCTGCCGGTGCGCAGCGCCGGCCGTTCGAGCGGCTCGGCATCGACCAGCGGCTCGACCTCCACCGGCACGCGCCGCGCGATCGCGCAGATCAGCTCGTAGCCGATCGTGCTGGCGGCCTCGGCCACCTCGTCGACATGCACCTGGTTGCCCCACAGCTCGACCGGCGAGCCGATACGCGCGTTCGGGCAGGGCGTGAGATCGACCGTCAGCATGTCCATCGAGACGCGGCCGACCACCCGCGTGCGCACCCCGTCGACCACGATCGGCGTGCCGGTGGGCGCGTGGCGCGGATAACCGTCGGCATAGCCGCAGGCCACCACGCCCACCCGCATCGCGCTGGAGGCGGCGAAGCGCCGGCCGTAGCCGACCGTCTCGTTGGCCTCGATGGTCTGGATGCCGATCAGCCGGCTGCTCAGCGTCATCGAGGGCAGCAGCCCGGTGTCGGCGATGTCGCGCGCCACGCCGGTCGGCGAGGCGCCGTAGAGGATGGTGCCGGGGCGCACCCAGTCGCGATGCGCGGCCGGATGCCAGAGCACGCCGGCCGAGTTCGACAGCGTGCGTTCGCCGGGCAGGCCCTGGGTGGCGGCGTCGAACACCTGCATCTGCCAGTCGGCCTGGCCTTCGTCGGCATTGGCGAAGTGCATCATCAGCGCGATGCGGCCCACCGCCGGCATCGCCGAGGCGCGCTGCCAGGCCTCGCGATAGACGTCGGGGCGAAAGCCCAGCCGGTTCATGCCGGAATTCATCTTGAGCTGGATGTCGATCGGGCGCGTCGGGCGCGCGGCGGCCAGCATGTCGAGCTGTTCCGGGGCATGCACCGCGACGCTGAGCCGGTAGCGATCCGCGATCGCGACATCGGCGGGCTCGAACAGGCCTTCCAGCAGCAGCACCGGCCGGGTCCAGCCCAGCTCGCGCACGCGCACCGCCTCGTCCAGGTCGAGCAGGGCGATGCCGTCGGCCTCGGCCAGCCCCGGATAGATCCGCTCGATGCCATGGCCGTAGGCGTTCGCCTTGACCACGGCCCACACGCGCGAACTGGCGGCGCGTCGGCGGATCACCGCGAGATTGTGGCGGACCGCGGCGGGGCGGATCTGGGCAAGGATGGGACGGGGCATGGCGGTCTCGGTCGGAATGGCGATGCGCCTTGCCGATCGGCCTCTCAGTGGCGATCGATAGCGCGTTTCGCGGTTGGTATGGTGACGGACGCCATCATATGGGCATCGAGGCAGTTTTATTTAATGTTTTTGTCACGTTTTTGGTAAAGATTGCCCGAGGCCGGGCGGATCGCGCGGCCCGGGCGGCAGTCGCCGTGCCACCATCCGGCCCCGGTTGCGGGCATGGAACCTGCGGCGGGACACAAGCCCGGCCGCGGCTGGCCGAAGCTGCTCGCATTTCCGTATCGCGCGAGCGGCCGCGCCAGCCCTTGCCGGCCCTGCCCGGCGCGCCGTGCGCGGGCCGGCGGCCCGGGTTGGTGCCGGCCTCGTACGCATGTCACGAAATCGACGTACGATGCCGGAATATTCAAGCGCGATGAACGCTGAAGGAGCGACCCCATGTCCTCGTCATCCGATCGCCCCGTCCGGGTTCCCGGCCCGGATCATCCGATTACGATCGCGCCCACCGGCGCCCATGTCCGCGTGCTGGCCGACGGCGCGCCGCTGGCCGACACGCACGGCGCGCTGACGCTGCGCGAGGCCAGCTATCCGCCCGTGCAGTACATCCCGCGCGCCGATATCGACGTCACGCGCGTGGTGCGCAGCAGCCACACCAGCTATTGCCCCTACAAGGGCGAGGCCAGCTACTACTCGATTCCCGCGCTCGGCCCGCGCGGCGAGAACGCGATCTGGTCCTACGAATCGCCGCACGAGGCGGTCGCCTCGATCGCCGGCCATTTCGCGTTCTATCCCGAGCGCGTCGACGCCATCGAGATCGCCGCCTGATCCAATCCGCCAAGGCACTGTAACCGCGGCCGCGTTTCCAACGAACTTGGGGAACGCATGATCCGCGTGCCGACCCGCCCGCCCGCGCGCCTCGCGCCCGGGCGGCCTTGCGCACCATCCGCCGCCGTGGCGCGTGCCCCGTCGGGCGGACGCTTGCTGGTGACATCCATGGGCCGGTCCGCCACCGCGGGCCGGCCGCCACTCCCGGAATCCGACCGATGACCAAGAACGAACTGACGGCGCGCACGCTCGCGTCGACCCTGGAGCGGGAGATCGCCGCGGTGCGGCGCCATAGCCTCGAGCTCGCGAGCCCGCTGAGCCCCGAGGACCAGGTCCTGCAGTCGATGCCCGACGCGAGCCCCACCAAGTGGCATCTCGCGCATACCACCTGGTTCTTCGAGACCGTGATCCTGGCGCGTCACGCGCCTGGCTACACCCCCTTCGACGAGCGTTACGCCTACCTCTTCAACTCCTACTACGAGGCGCTCGGGCCGCGTCATGCGCGCCCGCGGCGCGGGATGCTGTCGCGGCCCTCGCTGGAGGACGTGCTGGCCTATCGTCATCACGTGGAAACGGCCCTGCTCGAGCTGGTGCGCGGCGCGGACCTGCCGCTGCTGGTGGAGATCGCGCCCGAGATCACGCTCGGGCTCAACCACGAGCAGCAGCACCAGGAGCTGCTGCTGACCGACATCCTGCATGCCTTCTCGGTGAATCCGCTGCTGCCCGCCTATCGCGACGACGGCGCCGCGCCGCGCATGCCGGCCGGCCCGGCGGGCGAGGCGCGCTGGCTGGCGCACGCGGGCGGGATCGTCGAGATCGGCCATGACGGCAGCGGCTTCGCCTTCGACAACGAGGGCCCGCGCCACCAGGCGCTGCTGCGGCCCTTCGAGATCGCCGATCGCCTGGTGAGCAACCGCGACTACGCGGCCTTCATCGCAGACGGCGGCTACACCACCGCGGCGCTGTGGCTGTCCGACGGCTGGGCCGCGGTGCAGCGCGAGGGCTGGTGCGCGCCGGCCTACTGGCAGTCGCGCGAGGCCGGCGCGCTCGGCCTCGCGCGTGACGCGCACGATCCCGGCGCCGGCCTGCCCGGCTGGCTCGGTTTCGGCCTCGACGGCCTGCAGCCGCTCGATCCCGACGCGCCGGTGGCGCACCTGAGCTTCTTCGAGGCGGCCGCCTATGCCGAATGGGCCGGCGCGCGGCTGCCGACCGAGTTCGAATGGGAGGCGGCCTGCGCGCTGCCCGGCATCGCGCAGATGCTCGACCACGTCTGGCAATGGACGCGCTCGTCCTACGACCCGTATCCGGGCTTCCGGCCGCTGCCGGGCATCGCCTCGGAATACAACGGCAAGTTCATGGTCGGGCAGCAGGTGCTGCGCGGCAGCAGCCTGGCCACGCCGCCGGGCCATGCGCGGCCGACCTACCGCAATTTCTTCCCGCCGGCCGCGCGCTGGCAATTCACAGGAGTACGCCTTGTACGAGACCTCTGAGCTGTTCCGCGCGAACCCCAACAGCGCGAGTCGCCCGCCTGCCCGGAACCCCTTCCTGCGCGACCTGCTCGACGCGCTGGGTACCCGGCCGCGCAGCATCTCGCCGAAGTATTTCTACGACGCGGCCGGCTCGGCGCTGTTCGACCGGATCTGCGAGCTGCCCGAGTACTACCCGACGCGCACCGAGCACGCGATCCTGGCGGCGCACGCGGGCGAGATCGCGCAGGCGATCGGCGCCGAGGCGAACCTGATCGAGTTCGGCGCGGGCTCGCTGTCGAAGATCCGCTTCGTGCTCGACGCCTGCCTGGCCGCCGGGCCGCCCGCCAGCTACGTGCCGGTCGACATCTCGGCGGCCTATCTGCGCGAGTCGGCCGCTGCCTTGCGCCGTCACTATCCCGCGCTCGAGGTGCAGCCGGTGGCGGCCGATTATCTGCAGCCCGAAGCGATGCGCGAGCTCGCGCGCGTGCCGGATCGCCGGATCGGCATCTTCTTCGGCTCGACCATCGGCAATTTCTCGAACCGCGAGGCCGATACCTTCCTGGGCTGCACCGCCGCGCTGCTGGCCGGCGGCGGCCTGCTGATCGGCGTCGACCTGGTGAAGGACACGGCGGTGCTGGAGCGCGCCTACAACGACGCGGCCGGCGTGACGGCGGCCTTCAACCTGAACCTGCTGGCGCGCGCCAATGCCGAGCTGGGCGCCGACTTCGATCTCGACGCCTGGCGTCATCGCGCGTTCTACGACAGCCGGCTGCAGCGCATCGAGATGCACCTGGTCAGCCTGCGCGCGCAGACCGTGAAGGTCGGCGGCCAGGCCTTCGAGTTCGCCGAGGACGAGACGATCCACACCGAGAATTCGCGCAAGTTCACGCTCGACGGCTTCCGCGAGATGGCCGAGCGTGCCGGCTACGTGCCGCGCAAGGTGTGGACCGACGAGGCGCAACTGTTCAGCCTGCACTGGCTGGAAAGCCCGGCGCGCTGAACGCGGGGCGCGTTGCCGACGCGGGCCGGTTCAGGCCAGCACGCGATCGGCCGCGCGCATTCCCCAGTAGGAGGCTTCCTCGAACAGCGACAGCCCCGACAGGTCGCTGTGCGCGAACACTACCGGCCCGTCGGCCTCGCGCAACGCGAGGATGCCGGGCCGCGACAGGAAGCCGACCTCGGGCGTGGCCATCGCGTGGCCGCGCACGGTGATCTCCAGCGCGCTGGCGTGACGCCACAGCTCGCGTCCGTAAGCGATGCGCAGGTCGACGGCGGCCTGCTCGCGCAGCTCGGACGGCGAGGCGGCGGCCAGCCAGCGGCGCGTCTGGTCGGGCGTGCGCGGCGTGTCGAGCGCCGTGTAGGCCGAGAACACCGAGCGGCGCGGCGGCGAAAGCCGGATCAGCTGATGCGTGGACACCACGTAGCCCAGCCCCTCGCCGCGATACACCACGTTGTCCCAGGCCAGCACCTCGCCGGGCGCTTCCGCCGGCATGCCGTCGAGCAGGAAGTTCGACACCAGCCAGGGCGCGCGGGGCGGCAGGTCGCGCGCCGGCTCGAAGCCGTGGGCGGCCAGCGGGAATACATGCGCGGCGACGAACAGCGGCATCGCGCAGACCATGCGGCGCGCCTTGAGCGTGAAGCTAGCGAGCTTGCCGTCGGCGCCGAGCCGCGCGCACAGCACCTCGACGCCGTTCGCGCCGGGGCTCGCGCGCACCGCGAAACCCTCGCCGATCCAATCCTCCCTGCCCAGGCGCGCATGGGTCGAGGCCACCAGCTTGTCGACCATCGCATGCAGCCCGTCGGGCCAGGTCAGCACCGCGCCGTCGCCGGCATTGGCGGCATGGCCGCCGCGCGCGGCGAAGTAGTGCAGGCCGGCCCAGGCCGAGACCTGCTCGAAGCCGGCGCCGTAGTCGTCGCGGCAGCAGTAGTTCAGGTACCAGAGCAGCGAGGGCGCGGTGTAGCCCTGCTCGCGCAGCCATTGGCGGAAGGTGAGCGTGTCGAGCGCGCGCCATGGCGGATCGGTCGAGGATTCGGCCAGCGGGATGCAGAACAGCTTGCGCCCGTCGCGGCCGCGCGCCTCGCGCAGCGAATCGACATAGGCGAAGAAGCGCGCCTGCTGCGCGAGTTCCTCGGCGCCGATGCCGAGGGTCGGCACCAGCCCGTCCTGCCATTGCCCGCCGATCAGCAGCCGCTCGTCGGGCGCGTGCACCAGGATGCGTTCGTCGAAGCGCGGCCGCGCCGTGAACGGATCGGCCTCGATCACGCCGAGGTCGGCCAGCATCTCGCGCAGGTGGGTGGATTCCATCGAGGGCAGCGGCAGGTAGTGCGCGCCCTTCGGATAGCCGAGCTCGCCGAAGCGCCCGCCCGCCGCGTTGCCGCCGAACTCGGGGCCGCCCAGCAGCAGGAAGTCGCGATGGCCGGCGCGCGCCAGTTGCCAGGCGCAGGACAGGCCTGCCGCGCCGGCGCCGAGGATCGCGACGTCGACGCGGATCTCGCCTTGCGGTGGCGGCAGCGCGTGGTGGTCGCGCAGCGCGTGGCCCTCGCGCATGCCGGGATAGTCGAGCGCGGGCGTGGTCTCGAACCAGCCGCTGCGGCCGCAACTGGCCAGCGACAGCGAGGCGGAGGCGAGCAGGAAGCGTCGGCGGTCCATCAGCGCAGCACGTGCTTCCAGTCGTCGTCGAAGCGGCGCACCAGCGGCTGGTCGTTCAGCTCGTTGGGCGACATCGGCAGGGCCGGCATGTCGGCCGGGAAGTGGAACATCTCGGCCGCGGTGCGCGCGTCGAGCCAGCGCGTGGGCACCGAGAAGCGCACGGGCACGGTGTAGTCGCCGCGCTTGCCGGCGATCAGGAAACCCCAGTCGCCGAACGAGGGCACGTAGCAGTGATACGGCCAGGTATGCAGGCCGGCCTCGCGCAGCGTCGCGTCGATGGTCCAGAACGCGTGCGGCGCGAAGTAGGGCGAGGTCGACTGGATCACCGCGTAGCCGTTCTCGGAGAGATGCCGCGCCAGCAGCCGGTAGACCGGCACCGAGAACAGCCGGCCGATGCCGAAGTTGGTCGGATCGGGGAAGTCCACCACGATCGCGTCGTAGACCTGGCTGTTCGATTCGAGCCAGCGCACCGCGTCGTCGTTGATCACGCGCACGCGCGGGTCCTTCAGCGAGCCCTGGTTCAGCGCGACCAGCCGCGAGGCGGTCGAGAACAGCCGCGTCATGGCCGGGTCGAGATCGACCAGGGTCACGCTCTCGATGCCGCGATGCTTGAGGATCTCGCGCACCGCCAGGCCGTCGCCGCCGCCGAGCACCAGCACATGGCGCGCCCAGGGCAGGGCGTCGAGCACGGGGTGGATCAGGGCTTCGTGATAGCGGTGCTCGTCGCGCGAGGAGAACTGCAGGTTGCCGTTCAGGTAGAGCCGCAGGTCGTCGCGCCATTGCGTGATGACGATGCGCTGGTAGGGCGTGGTTTCGGCGTAGACGGTTTCGTCGCCGTACACGCCGTGCTCGGACCAGCGCGTGATGGTGCCCGACAGCGCGAAGCCGGCCACGAGCAGGCCGATCACCAGCGCGGCGCGCATCAGCTTGAGCGGCACGCGGCTGATCTCGGCGCGGAACAGGTGGGTGGTCCAGACCGCCACCAGCGCGTTGAGGATGCCGAACAGAAAGCTGGTGCGCAGCAGGCCCAGGCGCGGTGCCAGCACCAGCGGGAACAGCAGGGAGACCGCCAGCGAGCCGAGGTAGTCGAAGCTGAGCACCTCGCTGACGGTGTCGCGAAACGCCTGGCGGCGCTGCTGGAAGGCGCGCATCACCAGCGGGATCTCCATGCCGATCAGCACGCCGAGCACCAGCACCAGCACGTAGAGCGCGGCGCGGAACGGCGCCGCCAGCCAGCCGAACACCACGAACAGGAAGGCGGCCGACAGGCCGCCGATCAGCCCCACCAGCAGCTCGATGTCGACGAAGCGGTCGAGCACGTCGTCGTCCTCGACGAACTTCGCCAGCCAGGAGCCGATCCCCATCGCGAACAGGTAGCAGCCGATCACCGAGGAGAACTGCAGGATCGAATCGCCGAGCAGGTAGCTCGACAGCGCGCTGCTGATCAGTTCGTAGCCGAGCCCGCAGGAGGCGAGCACCAGCACCGACAGGACGAGCGCGCGTTTATGCATGGCGGGGGGCAGGGCGGGGCCGCTGTGCAGCCTTGCGCGATCTGGCTATACTGGCGCGGATTTCCGTTGGGCAGCCACGAACCGGGTACAGGACGCGGGTGAAATTAGAATGAACGGCGCCATTTCTTATGCAGTGCATTTACTGTCGGCCTTCGCGCTGATTTTCGTGTTCGCGGCAGTGTACCTGAAGGCCACGCCCTTCGACGAACTGGCGCTGATCCGCGAAGGCAACGTGGCGGCCACGCTGTCGTTCGGCGGCGCGCTGCTCGGCTTCTGCCTGACGCTGGCCTCCAGCATCGCCCACAATTCCACCTTGCTGTCGGTGGTGCTGTGGGCGATCGGCGCGATGCTCGTGCAACTGCTCACCTACGTGGTGCTCACGCGCATCCTGCCCGGCATGAACCACGCGATCGAGGACCGCAACACGGCGATGGGCGGCCTGATGGGCAGCGCCTCGCTGGTGGTCGGGATCATCAATGCCGCCTGCCTGACCTGACGCGGCGCACGGAGACTACGATGGGTATCGGCTCTTTCATTCGCAAGCAGTTCGTCGACGTCATCCAGTGGACCGAGTCGGGCGACGGCATGCTCGCCTGGCGCTATCCGATGCAGGACAACGAGATCCAGTACGGCGGCCAGCTCACCGTGCGCGAATCGCAGGCGGCCCTGTTCGTCAACGAAGGCCGTATCGCCGACCTGTTCGGCCCGGGCCTCTACAAGCTGAGCACCAGCACGCTGCCGGTGCTCACCTCGCTGCGCAACTGGGACAAGCTGTTCGAGTCGCCCTTCAAGTCCGACGTCTATTTCTTCAGCACGCGGCTGCAGCTCGGCCGCCGCTGGGGCACCCCGCAGCCGGTGACGATCCGCGATCGCGACTTCGGCTTCGTGCAGGTGCGCGCCTTCGGCATCTACTCGTACCGGATCGCCGACGTCACCGTGTTCCATCGCGAGATCAGCGGCACGCGCGGCGAATACACGGTCGACGATCTCGAGCAGCAGTTGCGCAACCTGGTGGTGACCGCGATGAGCACCGCCTTCGGCAACGCCGACGTGCCCTTCGTCGACATGGCCGCGAACCAGTCGCTGCTCTCGCATCGGATCGCCGAGGCGCTGGTGCCGACCTTCGCGCGCTACGGCGTGGCGCTCGACGCCTTCGCGGTGGAGAGCGTGTCGCTGCCGCCCGAACTGCAGAAGGCGCTCGACACGCGCATCAGCATCGGCATGACGGGCGACCTGGCGCGCTACACGCAGTACCAGGCCGCGCAGGCGATTCCGCTCGCCGCGCAGAATGCCGGCGGGCTGGCCGGGGTGGGCGCGAACCTCGCGGCCGGCGCGGCGATCGGCCAGGCCATGGCGGGCGGGCTCAACCCGGCGCAGGCGCAGGCGCCGGCGGCGGCATCTGGGTC
>NZ_VWWC01000187.1:0-13273 GCF_011753175.1 Burkholderia sp. Cy-637
TGGCGATGCCGCGCGGCGCCGCGCTGCTCGCGGCACTGCTCGGCATCTGGCGGGTCGGCGCGACCTACGTGCCCTTGCCGCTCGACCTGCCGCCCGCGCGGCGCGCGAGCATCGTCGCCGACGCGGGGCTGGCCGCGCTCTGCCGCGACGGCGAAGCGGACGCGGGCGATCCGCCCACCCTGGTGCTGTCGGACGCCGTATTCGCCGCGCCCGAACTCGCGCCGTTCCAGGCCGCCGCCGGCAGCCCCGACGCGCTGGCCTACCTGATCTACACCTCGGGCTCGACCGGCGCGCCCAAGGGCGTCGAACTCACGCAGGGCAACCTCGCGAGTTTCCTGCTGGCGATGCGCGCGCGGCTGCCCGCCGGCACCGGCCACCGCATCCTGGCGACCACCACCATCGGCTTCGACATTTCCTTGCTGGAGATGCTCTGGCCGCTGGTATCGGGCGGCACCGTGGTGGCTTGCCCGGAGCCGGTGCGGCTCGATGCCGACGCGCTCGCGCGCCTGCTCGAACACGAGCGCATCGACTGGCTGCAGGGTACGCCGTCGTTCTTCAGCGTATTGCGCGCGGGCGGCTGGCGCGGCAACGCACGGCTTCACGTGCTGTGCGGCGGCGAGCCGGTGGATGCGTCGATTCTCGGCTTCCTGCGCGAGACCTGCGCCTCGGTGCGGCTCGTCTACGGGCCGACCGAGGCGACCATCTGGTCGACCCTGGCCGGCCCCGAGACGGCCGAGGTCACGCTCGGCGAGCCGCTCGGCAACACCACGATTCACCTGCTCGACGTGCGGGGCCGGCCGGCGCCGCGCTTCAGCCGCGGCGAGATCGCGATCGGCGGGCACGGCGTGGCACGCGGCTATCGTGGCCGCGAGGACCTGAGCGCGGAGCGCTTCGTCACGCTGCCGGGCCTGGGCCGCGTCTACCGGACCGGTGACTTCGCCTATCGCGACGCGCAAGACGCGCTGCATTTTCTCGGCCGCGAGGACGGGCAAGTCAAGATCCGCGGCTTCCGCGTCGAACTGGGCGAGATCGAGCGGCAGCTCGAAATGTTGGAGGGAGTGGGGCGGGCGATCGTGCAGGTGAGCGCGTCGGCGGCCGGCGAGCCGATGCTGGTCGCCTGGGTGGCGCCGCGTGCCGGCGAGCCGCTGGACGGGGCATCGCTGCTAGGCGCGCTGGCGGCACGGCTGCCGGCCTATATGGTGCCGGCGCGGATCCTGATGGCCGCCGCCTGGCCGACCAATGCCAACGGCAAGATCGATCGCAGGGCGCTGCTCGACGCGCTGGCCGCCGATACGCCGGCCGCGGCCGGCGCGGCCCACGCTCGCGAGGCGGCTTGCGCGCTCGCGCTGGACGCACGAGCCGAGGCGCTGCAAGGCATCTATGCGCAGGTGCTGGGCATCGAGCAGGTCGATCCGAACGCGACCCTGGTCGCGCTCGGCGGCCACTCGCTGTCCGCGGTGCGCATCATCGCCCAGCTACGCAAGGCCTTCGGCGTCGAGATCGGCCTGGAAACCTTCATGACGCACTCGAGCGTGCTCGCGCTGGCCGCGTGCCTGGACGAGCGCGAGGCGGGCGAGGCCGGCGATGCGGCCGTGCCGCCGCGGCACGCCGATGCGCGTGGCATCCAGCCGGATGCGGCTTCGACGGCGCCCCACGGCGCGGAACCTCCACCGCTGGCGCCCGGCACGCCGGCAACGGCCGCCGGACCGGCAGCGCATGAAGACGCCCCGCTGTCGCCGTCGGCGAGCGAGCGCGCGCTGTACTTCCTCGACAGCGTGTCGGTGGTCAGGGAAACCTACAACATTCCGGTCGGCCTGCGATTCCCGGACGGCCTCGATCTCGAACTGCTCGAACGCGCGCTGCGCGACGTGCTGACGGCGCACCCGTCGCTGCGCGCCGTGTTCGAACCGAGTGCCCGGGGCCTGGCCAAGCGCTGCGTCCCCCTGCCGCCCGGGACCTTGTTCACGCGCCATCCGCGCATCGGCTTCGCGGCGCTGCGCCCGGTGCTGGAGCGCGGGTTGCGCGAGCCGTTCGCGCTCGGCACCGGCCCGCTCTGGCGCGCGCATGCCTTCGCGCTCGAGGGCGGCGGCCACGCGGTATTCATGCTGTTCCATCACATCGTGATCGACGGCATCGGCTGCGGCAACTTCCTGCGCGAACTCGGCGCCCGCTACGAGGCGCTGCTGGCCGATCCCGCCGCGGCGAGCCTGCCCATGGCGCCGGCCTCGGCCGCGCGCCAGCCCGTGGCCGAGGCGCGCGTCGATGCCCTGATCCAGCGCTTCGCACTCGCCGACCGCGTGCTGGCATTGCCCTATGCCGCGCCGTTCCCCGAGATGCGCAGCCTCGCGGGCGAGAGCCGGCCCATCGTCATCGACGGCCCGCTGCGCGAGGCGCTGGGCAGGTATTCGCGCGATCGAGGCATCCCGCTGGCGGCGCTGTTCCTGGGTGCCTACGCGCTGACCCTGCACCAGGCGAGCGGCGAGTCGCCCGTCAACGTCGGTCTCGCCACCATGAACCGCACGCCGGATACGCTGCAGGAGATCGGCCTGCATACCAATACGGTGGTGCTGCCGATCGCGCTCGATCCCGCCGCGCGGCTCGACGCCTTCGTCGAGCGCGTGACCGGCGAGCTGTTCGCGATCTACGAGTACGCCGACGTGCCGTTCGAGGCCGTCGCGAGCCGGCTGGTGAGCGAGGCCTCGCTGGGCCGCACGCCGGTGTTCCAGACCTTCTTCAACTTCATCGACCGCTCGATGTACGCGTTCTCGATGGCCGGCCTGCCGGTGCACGAGATCCCGCTGCGGCCGACCGGATCGAAGTTCGAGCTCTCGCTCGAGGTCAACGATTTCGGCAGCTCGACCGAACTGTTTCTCGAATACAGCCACGACGTACTCGACGCGGCCGCCATCGACGATCTCGCAGCCGAACTGATGCGGATCCTGCTCGATTGCGTGCGCGCGCCGGAGATGACGATCGGGCAGCTCACGCTCACCACGCAACCCTGAGGACACCATGGAACAGGTGGCATTGATCGGCGCCCGGCTGCGGCTGCCGGGCGCCAACGGCATCGACGCCTTCTGGCGCAACATCATCGAGGGCAGGGACTGCATCAGCAGCCTGTCCGACGCGGCGCTGCGGGAGGCCGGCGTCGACGCGGCGCTGTCGTCCCGGGCCGAGTACGTGCGGCGTGCCGGCGTGCTCGACGACGTCGACCGTTTCGACTATCGCTTCTTCGGCTACACGTTTCGCGAGGCGCAGGCGATCGATCCGCAGCAGCGCGTGCTGCTGACCCTCGCGCACCAGTTGCTCGAGGCGGTGGGGGCCGGCACCCGCGAGGTGGGCGTGTTCGCCTCGGTCGGTTTCGCCCACTACCTGCTGAACAACCTGAGCGGCCACCCGCCCGGCAGCCTCGCGCTCGCCGACGTGGTGTTCGGCAACAGCGGCGATTGCGCCGCCACCCGCATCGCCTACAAGCTCGACCTGCATGGCCCGGCGATGTCGATCCAGTCCGGCTGCTCGTCGTCGCTGCTGGCGCTGCACAATGCGCGCGTGGCGATCCTGACCGGGCAGTGCCGGATGGCCCTGGTCGGCGCCGCGGCGATCCATGCCCCGCAGCACGCCGGCTATCTGTACCAGCGCGACGGCGTGCTGGCCAAGGACGGCATTTGCCGCCCGTTCGACGCGGCCGCGAGCGGCACCGTGTTCACCAACGGCGCCGTGGTGCTCGCGCTCAAGGCCCTGTCCGACGCGCGCCGCGACGGCGACCCGATCCTCGGCGTGATCCGGGGTTCGGCGATCAACAACGACGGCGCCCGCAAGTCCGGCTACACGGCGCCGAGCGTGGCCGGGCAGGCCGATGCGATCCGCCGCGCCTACCAGCGCAGCGGCATCGACCCGGCCACCATCGGCTACCTGGAAACGCACGGCACCGGCACCACGCTCGGCGACCCCATCGAGTTCCGCGCGCTGCGCGACGCCTACGGCGAAGCCGGCGGCGAAGGCAAACAGGCTTATTGCGCGCTCGGCTCGGTCAAGGCGAACATCGGCCACACCGACGTCGCGGCCGGCCTGGCGGGCGTGCTGAAGGCCGCCCTGTGCCTGGCGCATCGGACCCGTCCGCCGCTGGCCGGCTTCAGCACGCCGAACCCGGAACTGACGCTGGCGGGCTCGCCGTTCTATATTCCGACGCGCGCCGAAGCCTGGCCGGAGCCCGCCGGCACGCCGCGCCGGGCCGCCGTCAGCGCGCTCGGGGTGGGCGGCAGCAACGCTCACGTGATCCTCGAGCAGGCGCCCGAGCCCGGCCCGGCCACGGGCGTTGCAAACGGGCCGCTGCTGCTCTCGGCGCGCACGCCGCAGGCGCTCGACAGCATCGAGCAAGCCAGCCGGGACGCGCTCGAGGCCGGCACGCTGGCGCCGGGCGACGCGCGCTACACCTCGCAGTTGTTCCGGGCGCACCACGCGGAGCGGCGCGCGCTGGTGTTCGGCGCCGGCTCGCCGGCGCGCCTGGCGGCCGGCGCAGACTGGCGCCATGCGCCGGCCGTGCTGCTGTTTCCGGGGCAGGGCACGCAATACGCCGGCATGGGACGCGAGCTGCATGCGCGCGGAGGCCGGTTCCGCGAGCTGTTCGACGCCTGCTCGGCAGGCTTCGTGGCGGCCGGTTGCGACGATCCGCGCGCGCTGCTGGAGGCCGACGACGCGGCGCTGCGCGACACCGCCGTGCTGCAACCGTATCTGTTCACGCTCGAATACGCGCTCGGCATGCTGCTGATCGAGATGGGCCTGCCGGTGGCGGCCGCGGCCGGCCACAGCCTCGGCGAATACGTGGCCGCGACGCTGGCCGGGGTGTTCGAGCTCGACGATGCGGTGCGGATCGTCGCCGCGCGTGCGCGGATCATGAGCCGTGCGCCGCGCGGCGCGATGCTCGCGGTGCTGTGCGACGAGGCGCGGGTGGCCGAGTTCCTCGGCCCCGAAATCTCGCTCTGCACGGTCAACAGCGAGAGCTCGTGCGTGCTCGGCGGCAGCGAGGCGGCGATCGACGAGCTGGCCGCGCGGCTCGCCGACGCCAAGCTGGCGAGCGTGCGACTGCCCACCTCGCACGCCTTCCACTCGCATCTGATGACGGCCAGCAGCCTGGAATTCGCCGCGGCGTTCGACGGCGTCACGCTGCATCCGCCGCGCTTTCCGATCGCCGCCAATCTCGACGGACGGGCCGATCGCCCCGAACGCTTCGCGACACCCGATTACTGGGTCGGCCATCTGCGCGGCACGGTGCGGTTCCGCGACTGCCTGGCCACGCTGGCCGAGCAGGTGCCGTTCGGCGCCTGGGTGGAGGCCGGGCCGGGCAAGTCGCTCGTCAACGCGCTGGCGCGCGCCTTGCCGGCCGAGGTCGCGCCGTTCCCCACCTTGCTGCCCGGTGCCGAGGCGACGAGGTTCGACACGCTGGTCGGGCAATGCTGGGTCAACGGGATGGAGATCGACTGGCGGCCGCTGTACGGCGAGGCGCGCGGCAAGGTCGTGGCGCTGCCGGCGCATCCGCTCGACGAGGTGCGCTGCTGGATCGACGCACCCGCCGCGCGCCCCGCCGTGGACGCGGCGCCCGAGGCCTATCGCAAGCAGGATGACCTCGACGCCTGGCTCTACGAATACGAATGGGCCGAGGCGGCACCGGCGCGTGCCGGCGCCGATGACGCGACCGCCGGGGACGATGCCGCCCCGCTGCTGCTGATCGGCGACGGCGGTGCCTTCGCCAACCGGCTCGCGCGACGGCTGGCGCGCCATGCGCCGGTCACGGTGCTCGACGATTTCGTGATGGGCGAGGCCCCCGCCGGCTTCGAGGCCCGCCTCGCCGCGTTCGCCGCCGCGCATGCCGAGACCGCCCGTTCGGGCCAATCCGCGCGCCGCGTCTGGCGCGTGCTGGTGGCGCTGCCGCCACAGGCCCAAGGGCAGCACGACCCGATCGCCGCGATGCTGGCCCTGCAAGGCCGGCTCGGCGCGCTGCGTGCCGCGTTGCCGGGCAGGTTGGAGATCACCCTGGTGACGCTGGCGCCGGCGGGCGACGAAGCGTCGGCGGCCCACGCCTGGATCGACGGCTTCGCCACCGTCGCGCAACAGGAGTTCACGCGGCTGGCTTGCCGCACCATCCATGTCGAGCCCGCCGCGCTGGACGGCGAGCCGGCTTCCGGTTCCGACGCGGCCGCCGGCTCGGCCGGGATCGCGCGCGACCGGCTCGCCCAGGCATGCCTGCACGACGCGGGACGCTTCCTGCGGGTGAGCGCCGAGCAGTTGCTCGAACGCCGGCTGCGGCGTGGCGCCGGCGCCGCGCAGCAGGCCGGACGCGCGCCGCGCTCGGTGCTGGTGGTGGGCGGCGCCGGCAATGTCGGGATGGTCTATGCGGCGTTCTTCGCCAGCGTGGCCGGTGCCGACGTGGCGATCGTCAGCCGTGGCGCCAGCCGGGTGGGCGCCGCGCTGCGCGATCCGGAAACCGCCTCGGACCCGGCGCTGCGCCGCCGGCACGGGCTGCATGCGCGCATGGTGGAGGCGGGGCACCGGATCCTGTTCATCGACGCCGACGCGACCGACCCGGCCGCGCTCGAACATGCCGCGCGCGAGGCCGAGCAGGCCTTCGGCTCGCTCGACCTGATCGTGCATGCCGCCGGCGCGCCGACCGACATGCATTACCGCGCCTTCAACGAAACCGACGACGCCTACCTGCGCGCGCTGATCGCGCCGAAGCTGGCGGTCTGCGCCAACCTGCACGCGCTGACGCGCCGCCTCGCGGTGCCGCGCGTGATGGTGGTCTCGTCGATCTCGGCGACGCTCGGCGGGATCGGCCTCTATGGCTACGCGGCCTCGCACTCGCTGCTCAACGCCTATGCGCGCGCGGCGAGCAGCGCGAGCTGCAGCTGGAGCGTGATCGACTGGGATGCCTGGGCCTTCTTCAAGGACACCCGCGAGGACGGCAATGCCGACGTCGGCATCGATCACTACGCGATCAGCGAGGACGAGGGGCTGGCGGTGCTCGGACGCCTGGCCGCGCTCGATTGGCCGGCCCACGTGGTGGTGGCCAGCGGCGACCTGCTGGGCCGCTACCGCAACTGGGTGCTCGGCGAGCGCGACGATCCGGCCGCGGCCGTCGTCGAACTGGCGCCGCGCCCGCCGCTCAAGGACGAGCTGGTGCCGCCGCGCAACCAGGTGGAGCAGGTGCTGGCCGCGCAGTGGAGCGAATGCGTGGGCGTGCAGCCGGTGGGCATCCGCGACAACTTCTTCGAACTGGGCGGCCATTCGCTGATCGCGCTGAAGCTGGTGGAAAGCATCAACCAGGCGCTCGACTGGGATCTCGCCGCGATCGACATGTTCCGCTTCCCGACCATCGAACGGCTCGCCGAGGCCCACGCCCCGCAATCGAAACCCGAACCCGCGCCCGCGCGGGCAGGCGAAGCGCCGCCCGGCGCACGCCGCCGGCACGACTATTACCAAACCCGGAAACTTAGCATGGAGTCGCAAAGTGAGTGATCTTGACATCGCGATCATCGGCATGAGCGGTGCCTTCCCCGGCGCCGCCGACGTGCGCGAATTCTGGCGCAACCTCGAGGCCGGGCGCTGCTCGCTCGAACGCTACGACGAGCAGGAGCTGCTCGCGGCGGGGATCGATCCCGCGCATCTGCGCGCGCCGAACTACGTGCCGGTCGGCGGCCGCCTGCGCGACATCGAATGCTTCGACAACGCCTTCTTCGGCATCAGCAACCACGACGCGCGGCTGATGGATCCGCAGCAGCGCGTGTTCCTGCAGCTCGCCTGGCACGCGTTCGAGGACGCCGGCTTCGTGCCGGGCGTCGATCCGGGCCGGGTCGGCGTGTACGCCGGCGTGAGCCTGAACAGCTACCTGCACTCGGTGGTGTTCCGCTCCGAGGCGGTCGACCTGGACCGCGACGGCCAGAGCATCCTGTTCGGCAACCTGAGCGACTACCTGACCACGCGCCTGTCGTACTTGCTCGACCTGCATGGGCCGAGCGTAAACATCCAGACCGCCTGCTCGACCTCGCTGGTGGCGATCCACGCCGCCTGCCAGGACCTGCTCAGCTACCAGGCCGATCTCGCGCTGGCGGGCGCGGTGTCGATCAACGTGCCGAACACGCGCGGCTACCTGTACAGCCAGGACAGCTTCTTTTCGCCCGACGGGCAGGTGCGCGCCTTCGACGAAGGCGCGGTGGGCACGGTGTTCAGCAACGGCGCCGGGCTGGTGGTGCTCAAGCGCCTGGAGGACGCGCTGCGCGACGGCGACCAGATCTATGCCGTGCTCAAGGGCAGTGCCGTCAACAACGACGGCAGCGACAAGGTCGGCTACGCGGCGCCGAGCGTGTCGGGCCAGCGCGCCGTGATCCGCGACGCGCTGGAGGCGGCCCGCGTGCGGCCCGCGCAGATCCAGTACGTCGAGGCGCACGGCACCGGCACCTCGCTGGGCGACCCGATCGAGATCGCCGCCCTGACCGAGGCCTATGCCGACGCCGAAGCGGGCGAGGGCGGCTCGCGCGCGGTGAAATGCGCGATCGGCTCGGTGAAGTCCAATATCGGCCATATCGACGTGGCGGCCGGCGCGGCCGGCGTGATCAAGACGGCCCTGGCGCTGCGTCATCGCCGCTTGCCCGCCTCGCTCGGCTTCGAGACCGCGAACCCGCGCCTGAACCTGGCGCGCGGCCCGTTCGAGGTCAACGCGCGGGGCCGCGAATGGCACTCCGACACGCCGCGCCTGGCCGCCGTCAGCAGTTTCGGCATCGGCGGCACCAACGCGCACGCGATCCTGGCGGAGGCGCCGGTGCTCGCGCCGCTGCCGGCCACCCGCGCGGCCTATTGCCTGACGCTGTCGGCGCGCAGCGCGCAGGCGCTGGAAACGCTGCGCCTGGCCTACCTCGGCTGGCTCAACGGCGCGGAGCTGCCGCCCTTCGCCGACCTCTGCTACACCGCCAACGTCGGCCGCAAGGCCTTCGCGCATCGGCTCGCGGTGGTGGCGGGCGACGCGGCCGAGGCCGCCGACGAACTGGCGGTCGCCACGCCGCACGTGTGGCAGGGCGAGCGGCATCGGCTGCTGGTGGCAACCGTCTCGAGCGAGCCGGAAGCGACCTGGCGCGCGATCCGCGCGCGCGAGGCCGACAGCCTGGCACGCTTCGATGCGTATGCGCTGCCCGAGCGGATCGCCGCCTACGCGCTGCGGCTCGTCGCGCGCCTGCGCGGCCTCGGCGTCGACGCCCATCCGCAGCCGCATGCCACGCTGCCGGCCGCGCTCGCCGAGGCGCTGGTCGAGACGGGCGGCGAGGGCATGGCCGCGGTATTGAGCGGCCACGCCGTCGAACCGACGCCGAGCGACTACCTGCTCACGCTCGACGGCGCCGCGCGGCTGCCGTTGCGAGGCCGCGTGGTCGAGCTGGGTGCGCCCTCGCTCGACGACGCGTTCCTCGCCCGCCTGCTGGCCGTCGCCTGGCAGGCCGGCTTGTCGGTGGACTGGCGCGCGGCGCACGCCGAGGAGCCGCGCCGCAAGGTGTCCCTGCCCGGTTATGCGTTCGCGAAGACGGTGCAGTGGCTGCCGGTGAGCAGCGAGGCCGAGCGACGCAACCGCAAAATCGACGACATCGGCCAGTGGTTCTACAAGCCGACCTGGCGCGAGAGCGCGACGCTCGCCGCGGGCACCCAGCGCGTCGACGCGTTCCGCGACGCGCCGGTGCTGGTGTTCGCGCCGAACCGCGAAGCGCGCCTCGGCGCGCCGTGGGCGGACCTGGCGCGCTGCAGCTACGTGGTGCCCGGCGCGGGCTTCGCGGTGCTCGACGAGCAGACCTTCGCGATCGATCCGGCCAGCGAGGACGACTACCGGCTGCTGCTCGACGCGCTCGCCGCGCGCGCCAGCCTGCCGCTCTACATCGTGCACGCCTGGCTCGCGCCCGAGTCCGACTGGGACGGCACCCCGGCGCGCTTCGCCGAGCACCAGGCGCCGGGCCTGTTCAGCCTGATCTACCTGGCGCGCACGCTGAACCGCGCCACGCTGGGCACCGGCGCATGCTCGATCGTGGTCGCGGCCTCGCAACTGGTCGCGCTCTCGCCCGACGAGGCGCTGCATCCCGACAAGGCCACCGTGCTGGGCATCAGCCGCACCCTGCAGAAGGAATACGCGTTCATCGACTGCCGGATCGTCGACGTGCGCTCGAGCGAGCTGTTTTCCGCGAACGCGTCGGCAGCGCGCCTCGGCCTGGAGTTCCTGGAGCCGCTGACGGCCGCCAACGAGATCGTCGCGCTGCGCGACGGGCGCCGCTGGCAGAGCGTCTACGAGCGCTTCTCGGTGCCGGCGGACTGCACGCCGCAAGTCGCGGCCGAGGGCGTCTACGCGGTGTTCGGCGGGCTCGGCGAGCTGGGCCTGAGCGTGGCCGACTATCTCGCGAGCCGCGCGGCCTGCACCATCCTGTTGCTGAATTCGTCGCGCTTCGTGCCGCGCGAGCAATGGGACGCCTGGCTCGCCGAGCACGGCGCGGACCATCCCTATTCGCGCAAGATCGAGCGCATTCGCGCCATGGAGCGGCAGGGCGCGACGGTGCGCATCGAGCGTTGCGACATCACCGATGGCCAGGCCCTGGCCGCCACGCTCGACGCGGCGCGCGAGCGCCACGGCGCGATCCACAGCGTGATCCATGCGGCCGGCCGGGTCGAGAACGGCATGATCGACAACAAGGACATCGCCCACTTCGACACGGTGTTCGCGGCCAAGGTCTACGGCACCTACCACCTGCTCGCGTATCTGCGGCGACACCCCGTCACCAAGCTGATCCTCTGTTCGAGCATGAACTCGATCATCGGCGGGCTGGGCCAGATCGACAACGCGGCGGCCAACGCCTTCGTCGACGCGATCGCGCAGACCGGCCTCGCGGCCGGGCTCGGCGACGTGTGCTCGACCAACTGGGGGGCCGTCAACGCCGAGCGGCTGACGCGCCCGAACGTGCTGCCGCAGTTCGCCGACCTGAGCCGCGAGCACATGCGCAACCACATGACCGAGCAGGAGATCGCAGCCGTCTACGACCGCATCCTGCACTGGAATTTCGGGCCGCGGCTGGTGATCTCGACGATCGACTTCGATTCGGTGCTGGAGCACTGGGGCGAGGTCAGCAAGGTCACCGAGCTGGCGCGGCTGCGGCACGTGGCGGCCGAGGCCGGCACGCGCGCCGGCGAGGACGACGGCCAGGCCTACCGCTCCGAGTTGCACCGCTTCGTCGAGCGCAGCTGGGCCGGCATCCTCGGCGCGCCGCGGCTCGGCTGGGACGACGTGCTGCTGGAGCAGGGCGCGCATTCGCTGAGCGCGGTGCAGTTCGTCTCGATGATCAAGGACCGCTACCAGGTCGGCCTGCACGCGATGATCATCTACGAGATCCGCACCCTCGGCCTGCTCGTCGAGCATATCGAAACCAAGCTGCTGGAGCGCGACGCGCAGCTCGCCGTCAATCAATGATCCCAAACATGGCAGTCCATTCAGAGAGCCGTGCAATGACCCAATCCGCACCATCCGTCTACGCCCAGTTCGAGCAGGCCTGCGCCGCGCAGCCCGACGCGCTCGCCCTGGAAGGCCCGTCCGGGCAACTCAGCTACGCCGGGCTGCGGGCGAGCGTCGCCTCGATCGGCGCGCGACTCGCCGCGGCGGGCGTCACGCCCGGCACCCTGGTCGGCGTGTTGCTGCCGCGCGATTTCCGGCTGCCCGCCGCGATCCTCGCCGCGTTCGGCTCGCAGGCCGTCTATGTGCCGCTCACCGAGAAATATCCGCCCGAGCGCATTCGCGAGATCGTGTCGACCCACCGCATCGTCCACGTGGTGACCAGCGAGGCCCTGGCGGGGCTGCTGCCGCCCGAGTGCCGCCCGATCGTGCTGCCGCCCGAACCGGACGCGGCGCCGGGCGAGGGCTGGCATCCCGCCGCGCCGCGCGGCGACGACGCCCCCGCCTACGTGGTGTTCACCTCCGGCTCGACCGGCACGCCCAAGGGCGTGCTGATCGGCGAGGCGAGCCTGCGCAACCTGATCGACTGGTATCGCGCCGCCTATCGGCCCGACGAGCGGCGCGCGGTGCTGGCCTCGACCCAGATCACCTTCGACCTGTCGCTGTTCGAGCTGGTCTGCACGCTCTGCTCCGGCAGCAAGGTGGTGCTGGTCGACTCGATCCTGCAACTGCTCGAGGCCGATGCCGAGTTCGACGTCAGCCTCATCAACACGGTGCCCTCCGCCGCGCGGGAGCTGGTGCGTCGCAGCCGCTTCCCGGCCGCGACGCGGATCGTCAACCTGGCCGGCGAGGCGCTGTACCAGGATCTGGTCGACGCGATCCACGATGCCGCGCCGCAGGTCCGGCAGGTCCACAACCTCTACGGCCCCTCCGAGGACACCACCTATTCGACGGGTCATGCCGTACCGCGCCACGGCGCCAGCCGCACCGTCAGCATCGGCCGCTCGCTGCCGGGCAAGACCGCGCATCTGCTCGACGACGCGCTGATGCCGGTCGAGCCCGGCACCGTCGGCGAGATCTGCCTGAGCGGGGAGGGCGTCGCGCTCGGCTACCTGAACGACCCGCGGCTCACCGCGGAGAAATTCCCCACCGTCGCTCAAGGCCCGCTGAAGGGGCTGCGCCTCTATCGCACCGGCGATCTCGGCCAATTCGACGAGGACGGCCTGCTGCGCTACCTCGGCCGCGCCGACCGGCAGGTCAAGGTGCGTGGGGTGCGTATCGAGCCGGGCGAGGTGGAGGTCGCGCTGCGCGGCATCGCCGGCGTGGCCGACGCGGCGGTGGTGAAGGTCGTCGATCCCTCGGGCAACGACCAGCTCGTCGCGCTGGTGGTGGCCCAGCCGGGCCACGCGCCCGGGCACGAGATCCTGGACCAGTTGCACACGCGCCTGCCGGCCTTCATGGTGCCGTCGCGGCTCGAGCCGATCGCGGCGATCCCGCTGAACGGCAACGGCAAGACCGACCGCACCGCGCTCGAGCGGATCGCCTCGGCGTGCTATCGCAGCGAGCCGGCCGCCGACGATCTGGACGAGCAGGTTCGCGAGGTGGTGGCCACGCTGATGGCGCGCACCGACGTGGCCACCGACACGGACTTTTTCCGGATCGGCGGCAACTCCTTGCTGAGCGCCCAGCTGACCTTCCTGCTGCAGCAGCGATTCGCCGTCACGGTCAGCATCGCCGACGTGTTCCGCCAGCGCACCCCGGCCGCGCTCGCCGCCGCGATCCGCGCGCGGCGAACGGCCAGCCCCGCCGCCG
>NZ_VWWC01000188.1:0-13229 GCF_011753175.1 Burkholderia sp. Cy-637
CTCGCGCACGCCGCGGCGCGGGCCCGACGGGCGGCTCGCCGAACCCTCGGTGGAAGCTGCCGACGCCGCCGCGCCGAGGCCGGCCCGACGCGGCCGGCGCAAGGCGGCCGAGAGTGAATCGGCCGACGCGGACGCGGCGCAGGGCGATGCCGAAAACGCCGGCGACAAGCCCGCGAAGGCGGCCAAGGAGAAGGCCGCCAAGGCCGCGCCCAAGCTCGTCAAGACCGCCGACAAGCTCGCCAAGCTCGGCCTCACGCGCTCGATCGACCTGGTCCTGCACCTGCCGATGCGCTACGAGGACGAGACCACCCTCACGCCGATGCGCGAACTCCTGCCCGGCGAGCTCGCGCAGACCGAGGGCGTGGTCTACGACAACGAGATCACCTATCGCCCGCGCCGCCAGTTGCTGGTGCGCTTGCGCGACGAGGACGGCAGCGAGCTGGTGCTGCGCTTCCTGAATTTCTACGGCTCGCAGGTCAAGCAGATGGCGGTCGGCCAGCGGCTGCGCGTGCGCGGCGACATCCGCGGCGGTTTCTTCGGACTCGAGATCGTGCATCCGGCGGTGCGCGTGGTCGACGAGGACACGCCGCTGGCGCAGGTGCTCACGCCCGTCTATCCGAGCACGGCCGGCGTCTCGCAGGCCTATCTGCGCAAGGCCATCGACAATGCGGTGGCGCGCACTCCGCTGCCCGAGCTGCTGCCGGCCGAGGTCGAGGCCGCGTACCTGCGCCCGCTCGGCGTGCCGGCACTGGCCGACGCGGTGCGCCAGCTGCATCATCCCGGCGTCGATTCGGACGAGACCGCGCTGATCGACGGCACCCACCCGGCCTGGATTCGCATCAAGTTCGACGAGTTGCTCGCGCAGCAGCTCTCGCTCAAGCGCGCCCACGAGGAGCGCCGCACGCGCGCGGCGCCGGCCATGCCGCGCCGCGCCGCCGCCGACCGGGATTCGCTGGTGGCGCGCCTGTTCGCGGCGCTGCCGTTCTCGCTGACCGGCGCGCAGACGCGCGTGGTCGACGAGATCGCGCGCGACCTCACGCTCGCGCATCCGATGCAGCGGCTGCTGCAGGGCGACGTGGGCAGCGGCAAGACGGTGGTGGCCGCGCTGGCCGCCGCGCAGGCGATCGACGCGGGTTACCAGGCCGCGCTGATGGCGCCGACCGAAATCCTCGCCGAGCAGCATGCGCGCAAGCTGCGCGGCTGGCTGGAGCCGCTCGGCGTGACGGTGGCCTGGCTGGCCGGCAGCCTCAAGACCCGGGACAAGCGCTCGGCGATCGAGGCCGCGGCGCTGGGCACCGCGCAACTGGTGATCGGCACCCACGCGATCATCCAGGACACGGTGGAGTTCGCGCGGCTGGGCCTGGTGATCGTCGACGAGCAGCATCGCTTCGGCGTGGCGCAGCGGCTCGCGCTGCGCGCCAAGGCGGGCGGCCCGGCGGGCTTCCAGCCGCACCAGCTGATGATGTCGGCCACGCCGATCCCGCGCACGCTGGCGATGACGTATTACGCCGATCTCGAAGTCTCGACCATCGACGAGCTGCCGCCGGGGCGCACGCCGATCGTCACCAAGCTGATCGCCGACGCGCGCCGCGAGGAGGTGATCGGCCGCGTGCGCGACGCGGCGCTGGGCGGCCGCCAGGTCTACTGGGTCTGCCCGTTGATCGAGGAGAGCGAGACGCTGCAGTTGCAGACCGCGGTGGAGACCTACGAGACGCTCGCGGCCGCGCTGCCCGGCGTCAACGTCGGCCTGGTGCATGGACGGCTCTCGCCGGCCGAGAAGGCCAGCGTGATGGAGGCCTTCTCGCGCAACGAGGTGCAGCTGCTGGTGGCGACCACCGTGATCGAGGTCGGCGTGGACGTGCCGAACGCCTCGTTGATGGTGATCGAGCATGCCGAGCGCTTCGGGCTCGCGCAGTTGCACCAGTTACGCGGGCGCGTCGGGCGCGGCACGGCGGCGTCGGCCTGCGTGCTGATGTACAGTGGCCCGCTGTCGATCGCCGGCCGCGCGCGCCTGAAGACCATGCGCGAGACCAACGACGGCTTCGAGATCGCTCGGCGCGACCTCGAGATCCGCGGCCCCGGCGAATTTCTCGGGGCGCGACAATCGGGCGCGGCCATGCTGCGTTTCGCCGACCTGGAGCAGGACGGCTGGCTGATCGAGCCGGCCCGCGAGGCGGCGGCGGCCCTGATCGCGCATCATCCCGAGGTGGTTACCCAGCATCTGGCGCGCTGGCTCGGCGCGCGCGAGCAGTTCCTGAAGGCCTGATTTCGCCGAATCCGGCGCCTGGCGCGGGATATCGGCCAAGGTTCGGGCCGTCCCCGTTTATCTATGCTGCATCGCAACAAGCAATTGCCGCCGAGAACGCTGGCGGAACGCTTCTATCCGGTGTATAAATTAAAGCTATCGCCTGTATTCCTGTGATTGACCCACAATGACGCTTACTGAACTGAAGTACATCGTCGCAGTCGCTCGCGAGCGGCATTTTGGCCGCGCGGCCGAAGCCTGCTTCGTCAGCCAGCCGACGCTCTCGGTTGCGATCAAGAAGCTCGAGGACGAGCTGAACGTGCAGATCTTCGAGCGCGGCGCGAGCGAGGTGAGCGTGACGCCGATCGGCGACCAGATCGTCACCCAGGCCCAGCGCGTGCTGGAGCAGACCTTCGCCATCAAGGAAATCGCCAAGCAGGGCAAGGATCCGCTGGTCGGGCCGTTCCGGCTGGGCGTGATCTACACCATCGGGCCCTACCTGCTGCCCACGCTCGTCAAGCAGATGATCCACCGTGTCCCGCAGATGCCGTTGATGCTGCAGGAGAACTACACGCTCAAGCTGCTCGAGCTGCTCAAGCAGGGCGAGATCGACGCGGCCATCATGGCCCTGCCGTTCCCGGAAACCGGCCTGATGGTGCGCCCGCTCTACGACGAGCCCTTCGTGGTCGCGCTGCCCTCCAGCCATCCCTGGTCCAAGCGCCGCAAGATCGACGCGGCCGACCTCAAGCAGGAAACCATGCTGCTGCTCGGCAACGGCCATTGCTTCCGCGATCACGTGCTGGGCGTGTGCCCCGAGCTGATGCACTTCTCGCAGACCGCCGACGGCATCCAGAAGACCTTCGAGGGTTCCTCGCTGGAAACCATCCGCCACATGGTGGCGAGCGGCGTGGGCATCACGGTGCTGCCCCGCATGTCGGTGGGCGAGATCGGGCCGCTGGCCAACAACGCCGATTCCGACCTGCTGTCCTACGTGCCCTTCGACGAGCCGATCCCGGATCGCCGCGTGGTGCTGGTCTGGCGCAAGAGCTTCACGCGCATGCCGGCCATCGACGCGATCAGCGAGGCGATCGCCGCCTGCGACCTGCCCGGCGTGGCCAAGCTCGACATGCCCGCCACGCTGAACTGAGGCCGGGGCGAGCCGCCGCTGTTGCATGCGGCACCCAACCGACCGGGGCCTTCGCGCCCCGGTTTTGTTTGGCCCAATGCTTTACCTATCGAATAAATAAATTCAATTAAATTCACATTGATGATAGGATTTTCTATGATGGCATCCATGGGTCGCGACAGGCGGCCCGCGCCGGAACCGCAGCAGCCCCGGCGCTTCTCATCCCGAACGACGGAGCCATCATGAACAAGCCACACCAGCCGGCCGCGCACGACCCGATGCTCGCCAGGACGCGCGTCCTGGTGCGCTACCTGCGCCCGCTGGCCCTGGCCTATCTGGCTGACCGTCTGCTCGGCGTCTGATCGATATCGCCTCCGAGGAGCACGCCATGAACACGCAAGGCCAGAATCCGCAAGCCGCCCGCCTCGCGCAATCGCATGCCGCGGCCGTCAATCACGCCGCCACTTCCGCCTTCCGCCAGACCTTCGGTTTCGCGATCACCTTCGCCGGCATCGTCACGCTGGCCGCCCAGGCGATGGCCCACCTGAACGGGGCCTGAAGGGCCGGCCATCCGTCCCTTTCGAATCTTCTACGTTACACTGGGCGCGCTAGAGTCACTCGTTTCAGGCAGAAGCAGGCGGGTCACCTCGACGCGTTTTCGCCGGTTCAACTCATTGATAAGGAGTCAGCAACATGGCCAAGAAGGGCAACGGAACGCAGATCAACATCGGCATCAGCGACAAGGACCGCAAGAAGATCGCGGAAGGCCTGTCGAAGCTGCTCGCCGACACGTTTTCGCTGTATCTGAAGACGCATTATTTCCACTGGAACGTCACCGGTCCGATGTTCAACACGCTGCACCTGATGTTCGAAGAGCAGTACAACGAACTATGGCTCGCGGTGGACTCGGTGGCGGAACGGATCCGCACGCTGGGCGTGGTGGCGCCGGGTACCTACGGCGATTTCGCCAAGCTGACGGTGGTGCCGGAAGCCAGCGGCGTGCCGGCGGCAGAGGAAATGATCCGCCAGCTGGTGGAAGGCCACGAAGCGGTGGTGCGCACCGCGCGCGGGATCTTCCCCGATGCCGATTCGGTCGGCGACGAGCCGACCGCCGATCTGCTCACGCAGCGTTTGCAGACGCACGAGAAGACCGCCTGGATGCTGCGATCGCTGCTGCAGTAAGCGAGCGCGGCAAAGGCCGCGACAAGCCGTTCGACCAGCCGCGCGCGGATGCGCCGGCGGTCAGCGAAACCTCCCGTTCGACGGGAGGTTTTTTTTCGTGCGCCTGGCCGCGGGCGACCGCCTCGGCAGGGGCCGCCTGAAACAGGCATGCCGCACTCGCGCGTTACAATGCCGCCATCGTTTCCGTGGTGCGCCCCGACATGTTTGCCCGTTTCCCCCTCTATCTGAAGCTGGTCCGGATGGACAAGCCGATCGGCAGCCTGCTGCTGCTCTGGCCCACGCTCAACGCGCTGTGGATCGCCTCGGGAGGGCGCCCGGCGCCGTCGCTGCTGGTGATCTTCATCCTCGGCACGCTGCTGATGCGTTCGGCCGGTTGCGCGATGAACGACTACGCCGATCGCGACTTCGACCGCCACGTGAAGCGCACCGTCGACCGGCCGCTGACCTCGGGCAAGATCCGCGCCTGGGAGGCGGTGGCGATCGCGGTCGGCCTGGCGATCGTCTCCTTCCTGTTGATCCTGCCGCTCAACGGCCTGACCAAGTGGCTGTCGGTGGTGGCCGTGTTCGTGGCCGGCACCTACCCGTTCCTGAAGCGCTTCTTCGCGATCCCGCAGGCCTATCTCGGCATCGCCTTCGGCTTCGGCATCCCGATGGCCTTCGCCGCGATCCAGAACACCGTGCCCCTGATCGCCTGGGTGATGCTGGCCGCGAACGTGTTCTGGTCGGTCGCCTACGACACGGCCTACGCGATGGTCGATCGCGACGACGACCTCAAGATCGGCATGCGCACTTCGGCGATCACCTTCGGCCGCTACGACGTGCTGGCGATCATGCTCTGCTACGCGGCGGTGTTCGCGATCTATGCGTGGATCGGCTTCACTCAGCAGTTCGGCCTGGTGTACTGGCTGGGCTGGGCGGCGGCGGTGGGTTGCGCGGTCTATCACTACACGCTGATCAAGGATCGCGACCGCATGAAGTGCTTCGCGGCATTCCGCCATAACAACTGGCTCGGCGGCGCGCTGTTCGTCGGGATCGCCCTGCATTACGCGCTGACGGCGTTCTGAGCGAAACGCCCGCGCGTGTTCCGGAAACGACAAAGCGGCCCATGAGGCCGCTTTGTCGTTGATGGACGCGCCGCTCCGAAGATCGGCGCCTCACTCGAAGGCCGGGCTCAGGCGCGGCCGAGTTCGTCGCCGAGTTCGCGGGCCCGCGCATCGGCGGCCAGCACGCCGCTCACGATCCGGTCCTTGAGCTGCTGCGCGTCGAAGGCGGCCAGCGCCGCGGCCGTGGTGCCGCCCTTGGAGGTCACGCGCTCGCGCAGCACGCCGGCCGGCTCGCCCGATTGCGCGGCCAGTTGGGCTGCGCCGGTGAAGGTCGCCACCGCCAGCGCGCGGCCCTGTTCCTCGTTCAGGCCGAGCTGGCGCGCCGCTTCCTGCAGCGCCTCGATGAAATAGAACACATAGGCGGGGCCGCTGCCGGAGATCGCCGTGACGGCATCCAGGCGCGCCTCGTCGTCGAACCAGACCGTCTCGCCGACCGCGCCGAGCACGGCCGAGGCCAGTTCGCGGCCGGCCGCGTCGACCCCGTCCAGCGCGGCCAGGCCCGTCACGCCCATGCCGACCAGTGCCGGCGTGTTCGGCATGGTGCGCACGATGCGCGCATAGCCGCCCAGCCAGCGCGACAGGTCGGTGGCGCGGATCCCGGCCGCGATGCTGATCACCAGCGCCTGGCCGAGATGCGGCGCGAGCGCCTTGGCCACCTCGTTGAGCACCTGCGGCTTGACCGCCAGCACGATCGCGTCGTAGCCGGCCAGCGTGGCGTCGATGGTCTCGCCGGTGGCCACGCCGCGTTCCTCGTGCAGGCGCGTGCGGGTATCCGCGTTGGGATCAATCACGTAGAGATCGCCGGGCGCCGCGGTGCCGCGCTTGACGATGCCGCCGATCAGGGCGGCTGCCATGTTGCCGCCGCCGATGAATGCAATTTTCATGATGGTTGGACCAGGAAACAGGAAGGTTCGTAAATCGTTCAGGACGCGCGCGGCGTGCCGTAGTCGCGCGCGCCGAAGATCGCGGTGCCGACGCGCACGATGGTGGCGCCCTCGAGCACGGCCGCCTCGAGATCGGCCGACATCCCCATCGACAACGTGTCGAGTGCCAGGCCCTCGGCCTTGAGCGTGTCGAACAGCTCGCGCAGCAGCCGGTGCGGCACGCGCTGCGCCGCGAGTTCGCCGGCCGGCTCGGGGATCGCCATCAGGCCGCGCAACCGCAGCGTGGGCAAGGCAGCCACCTCGCGCGCCAGCGCTGCCGCCTCGGCCGGCGCGACGCCGCTCTTGCTGTCCTCGCCGCTCACGTTGACCTGCACGCAGACATTGAGCGGCGGCAGGTGCGCCGGGCGCTGCTCGGCCAGGCGCTGCGCGATCTTGAGCCGGTCGACCGAATGCACCCAGTCGAACTGCTCGGCCACCACGCGCGTCTTGTTCGATTGCAGCGGCCCGATGAAGTGCCAGTCGAGCGAGGCGCGAAGATCCGCGAGCGCGGCGATCTTGTCGAGCGCCTCCTGCACGTAGTTCTCGCCGAACGCGCGCTGGCCGGCCGCGTGCGCTTCGCGCACGGCTTCGGCGGGGAAGGTCTTCGACACCGCGAGCAGCGCCACCTCGCCCGGTGCGCGGCCGGCGGAGCGGGCCGCGTCGTCGATGCGGCGGTGAACGGAGGCGAGGCTGGCGGCGAGATCGGACATACGCGGGGCAGGGCGGACGATGGATGGAGGCCATGCAGGGCACGGCGCGCCTCATTATACGGATCGCCTCGCGGCCGGTGGGGGATGCCCGGCCCTGGCGCCGCCGCGCCGGAGCGCGGCCGGCGAGAGGGCGCGAAAACCGGTGCTGGCCGGCGGGACGAGCCGGGGCCGCGGCGCCTCAGTCGTCGAGCAGTTGCTCGACGAGCTGGATCCAGTGCATCACCGGCGTCGCGGTGCCGCTCTGCAGGTGGGCGAGGCAGCCGATGTTGCCCGACACGATCAGTTGCGGATCGAGCTCGGCCAACCGGGCCAGCTTCTGCTTGCGCAGCTTGTAGGACAGCGAGGGCTGGGTCAGCGAGTAGGTGCCGGCCGAGCCGCAGCACAGATGGCTGTCGGCCGGCACGCGCAGCTCGACGCCGAGCGCCTCGAGCAGGCGCTCGACCTTGCCGCGCGACTGCTGGCCGTGCTGCAGCGTGCAGGGCGGATGGTAGGCGACGGTCTGCATGCCGCGCCGTTTCGCCAGCGCCACCAGGCGCGTCTCGAAGCCGGCCAGCAGCTCGGACACGTCGCGGGTCAGCTCGACCACGCGGCGGGCCTTGTCGGCATAGGCGGGATCGTCGCGCAGCAGGTGCGCGTACTCGAGCACGGTGGCGCCGCAGCCGCTCGCGTTCATCACGATCGCCTCGGCGCCGGCCTCGATGTGCGGCCACCAGGCGTCGATGTTGCGGCGCGCGTCGGCCAACGCCTCGTCGCGATAGTTCAGGTGCAGCCGGATCGCGCCGCAGCAGCCCGCCTCGGGCGCGATCACGGTCTCGATGCCGAGCGCGTCGAGCACGCGCGCCGTGGCGATGTTGATGTTCGGCATCATCGAGGGCTGCACGCAGCCGGCCAGCATCAGCATGCGACGCTCGTGGCGCGCGGTGGGCCAGGCCAGCGGCCGGGTGCGCGGCGGGACCTTGTCGCGCAGGCGCTTGGGCAGCAGCGGGCGCACCTGCTGGCCGATTCGCATCGCCGGCGCGAACAGCGCGCCGTTCGGCACGAAGCTGGCCAGCGCGCGCCGCATCAGGCGCTGCGACAGCGTGCGCGGCACGCGCGTCTCGAGCTGCTGGCGGCCGATCTCGACCAGCCGTCCATATTGCACGCCCGACGGACAGGTGCTCTCGCAACTGCGGCAGGTCAGGCAGCGGTCCAGATGCTGCTGGGTGCTGCGCGTCACCGGCGCGCCTTCCAGCATCTGCTTGATCAGGTAGATGCGCCCGCGCGGGCCGTCGAGCTCGTCGCCGAGCAACTGGTAGGTCGGGCAGGTGGCGGTGCAGAAACCGCAGTGCACGCACTTGCGCAGGATCGATTCGGCCTCGGCGCCGTCGGGCGTGTCGCGGATGAAATCGGCGAGCTTGGTCTGCATGGGCGGCTCAGAAATCGGGGTAGAGCCGGCCGCGGTTGAACACGCGGTCCGGATCGAAGGCGGCCTTCAGGCCACGGTGGATCGCCAGCAGCGGCCCGGCCAGCGGCGTGAACACGCCGCCGCCGCGATCGTAGCCGGCGCTGGCGCGATACAGCGTGGCATGGCCGCCGGCCTGCTTGGCGCTCATTCGCACCGTGGTGGCGTCGGCGTCGGTGATCCACCAGCGCTGCGCGCCGCCCCATTCCATCATCTGCGAGCCGGGCAGGTGCATGGGCTCGGTGATCGAGGGCAGGGACAGGCGCCAGAGCGCGTGACCGGGCAGCATCGCGTTGAAGAACGGGTCGTTCTGCTCGCGCACGCCGTGCCAGAAGCGCTGCGCCTCGACCGCGTCCACCGCTTCGCCGCCCAGCGCGCCCTTGGCCGCCTTGACGGCCGCCTCGGCGCCCGACAGGCGCAGCACCAGGGTGCCGAAGCGCCAGGCGCTCGCGCTGACCGGGAACGGGTGGCCCGACCACTCGTTGAGCTTGCGCACCGCGTCGGTCGCGCTCATGTCGAACTTCAGCGTCAGCTCGGCGACCGGCACCGGCAGCACCTTCACCGACAGGTCCAGCATCAGCCCGAGCGTACCCAGCGAGCCGGCCATCAGGCGCGCCACGTCGTAGCCGGCGACGTTCTTCACCACCTGGCCGCCGAAGCGCAGCACCTGGCCGCGCCCGTTCATCAGCGTGACGCCGAGCACGAAGTCGCGCACCGCGCCGGCGCTGGCGCGCCGCGGGCCCGACAGGCCGGCCGCGATGGCGCCGCCGAAGCTGGCGTGGCGGCCGAAGTGGGGTGGCTCGAAGGGCAGCATCTGGTTGTGCGCGGCAAGCTCAGCCTCGATGGCCGCCAGCGGCGTGCCGGCGCGTGCCGTGATCACGAGTTCGGCGGGGTCGTAGGAGACGATGCCGTGCCAGGCGCGCGTATCGAGTATCTCGCCGTCGAGCGACTGGCCGTACCAGTCCTTGGTGCCGCCGCCGCGAATCCGCAGCGAGCGGCCCTGCGCGCCCGCGCTGCGGATGCGTTCGGCCCAGTTCGCGACGATCTCGTCCTGTTCCATCCGGTGTCGCCTCGTCCTGAAATTTCTTGTGCTTCGATTGTACCGGCGCCATAAGCGGCGACAGTCGGGCGATCCCCCTAGAGACAGCGCGCGAGGGCGGCGGGGCGGGTGGCCCGGTGCGGGCCGGGTTTGGCGCTCGCTCGGCGCGGTGGCGAGCTTGCGAAGGTCCGCGCGCACCTGGCGGCGCGGCACGCCGGGTCGGCGGCCAGGCGCGGGGGGGCGGCAGGTTCGTTCTCCGGGGCCGGAATCCCGACCGGCAGCGCGACCCGGCCGCCCGGCATCCCGACCCGGCCGCTTTCCTCAGAAACGCGGCAGATCCGGGCGCGGCAGCAACCCGCCGCGCACGTGCATGCGGCCGTATTCGGCGCAGCGCGCGCGGCTCGGGATGCCCTTGTCGGGATTGAGCAGGCTGGCCGGGTCGAAGGCGCGCTTCACGGCGAAGAACGCGTCGCGCTCCTCCGGCGAGAACTGCACGCACATCGAGTTCAGCTTCTCGACCCCCACGCCGTGCTCGCCCGTCACCGTGCCGCCCAGCTCGACGCAGCTCTCCAGGATGTCGGCGCCGAACAGCTCGGCGCGGTGCAGCTCGTCGGGATCGTTGGCGTTGAACAGGATCAGCGGATGCATGTTGCCGTCGCCGGCATGGAACACGTTGATGCAGCGCAGCCCGTATTGCCCCTCCATCTGCTCGATGCGCGCCAGCAACGGGCCGATCGCGCGGCGCGGCACGGTGCCGTCCATGCAGTAGTAGTCGGGCGAGATCCGCCCGGCGGCCGGGAAGGCGTTCTTGCGGCCCGACCAGAAGCGCAGCCGTTCCGCCTCCGAGCGCGAGACCTGGATCCGCGTCGCGCCGCTGGCGCGCAGCACCGAGGTGACGCGCGCGATCTCCTCGGCCACCTCGTCGGGCGTGCCGTCCGATTCGCACAGCAGGATGGCGGCCGCGTCCAGGTCGTAGCCGGCCTGCGTGAAGGCCTCCACGGCCCGGGTGGCCGGCTTGTCCATCATCTCCAGCCCGGCCGGCACGATGCCGGCGGCGATGATCGCGGCCACCGCCTCGCCGCCCTTCACCACGTCGTCGAAGCTGGCCATCACCAATTGCGCCGTCTGCGGCCTGGGGATCAGCTTCACGGTGATCTCGGTGACGATCGCGAACATGCCCTCGCTGCCGATCATCACGGCCAGCAGGTCGAGTCCGGGCGTGTCGAGCGCCAGCGAGCCGAACTCCACCACGTCGCCGTCGATCGTCACGGCGCGCACGCGCAGCACGTTGTGGACCGTCAGGCCGTACTTGAGGCAGTGCACGCCGCCCGAGTTCTCGGCGACGTTGCCGCCGATCGTGCAGGCGATCTGCGAGGACGGATCGGGCGCGTAGTAGAGCCCGTAGGGCGCGGCGGCCTCGGAGATGGCGATGTTGCGCACGCCGGGCTGGACCGTGGCGGTGCGCGCGTAGGAATCGACCTCGACGATGCGCGTGAAGCGCGCCAGCGACACCACGATGCCGCTCTGGTTCGGCAGCGCGCCGCCCGACAGGCTGGTGCCGGCGCCGCGCGGCACGATCGGCACGTTCAGGCGGCGGCAGATCTGCACGATGCGCTGCACCTGCGATTCGGTCTCGGGCAGCGCCACCGCGAGCGGCAGGCGCCGGTAGGCGGCCAGCCCGTCGCATTCGTAGGCGGCGGTGTCCTCGTCGCGGTACAGCAGGCAATGGCTCGGCAGCACCGCCATCAGCGCCTGCACCACCTCGCGCTGGCGTTGCGCGCGGGTGGCGGCGTCGGCCATTGAGTTGCTGCCGGCCGCGTGCGCGGCACCGCTGCTCGCGCCGCCTGTTTGGGCCTGGCCTTGGGCGATCGTGTTCATCTCGGCTCCTGGTCGGCGGGTGCGCGCCTCATGCGCGGTCGAGGCTGAAGATCTTGCCGGGGTTCATCAGGTTGCGCGGGTCCAGCGCGAGCTTGATCGCGCGCATCGCGTCGATCGCCTCCTCGCCGTGCTCGGCGGCCAGGAAACGCATCTTGTGCAGGCCCACGCCGTGCTCGCCGGTGCAGGTGCCTCCCATGCGCAGCGCGCGCTCGACGATGCGCTGGTTGATCTGCTCGGCTTCCTCCAACTCCTCGGGCTTGTCCGGGTCGAGCAGGATCGCGACATGGAAGTTGCCGTCGCCGACATGGCCGACGATCGGGCAGGGCAGGGTCGAGGCGCGCAGGTCGACCTCGGTTTCCTCGACGCAGGCGGCCAGTTGCGAGATCGGCACGCAGACGTCGGTGGTCACCGCGCGGCAGCCCGGCTTGAGCTGCAGCATGCCGAAGAAGGCGTTGTGCCGCGCCGACCACAGCCGCGTGCGGTCCTCGGGGCGGGTGGCCCATTCGAAGTCCCGGCCGCCGTTGGCGGCGGCCAGTTCCTGCACGCGCTCGGCCTGCTCGCGCACGCCGGCCTCGGTGCCGTGGAATTCGAAGAACAGGGTGGGCGCCTCGTTCAGCGTGAAGTTCGAATGGCGGTTGATGGCGCGGATGCCGAGCGCGTCGATGAACTCCACGCGCGCGATCGGCACGCCGGTCTGGATCGTCTCGATCACGCTGCGCACCGCGTCGCCCATCGAGGGGAAGGTGCAGATCGCCGCCGATACCGCCTCGGGCAGCGGGTGCAGGCGCAGCGTGATCGAGGTGATCACGCCGAGCGTGCCTTCCGAGCCGACCAGCAGGCGCGTCAGGTCGTAGCCGGCCGAGGACTTGCGGGCGCGGCTGCCGGTCCGGATCTGGCGGCCGTCGGCGAGCACGGCGGTGAGGCCCAGCACGTTCTCGCGCATGGTGCCGTAGCGCACGGCGTTGGTGCCGGAGGCGCGGGTGGCCGTCATGCCGCCGATGCTGGCGTCCGCGCCGGGGTCGATCGGGAAGAACAGGCCGGTGTCGCGCAGGCTCTCGTTGAGGGCCTTGCGCGTGATGCCGGGTTCGACCGTGACGGTCAGGTCGTCGGCGTCGATCGACAGCACGCGGTTCATGCGCGAGACGTCGAGCGAGACGCCGCCGCGCACCGCCAGCAGGTGGCCTTCGAGCGAGGAGCCGGCGCCGTAGGGGATCACCGGCACCTCGTATTGCGCGCACAGCGTGACCACGGTGCGGACCTCGTCGGCGTTCTCGGCGAATACCACCGCGTCGGGCAGTTCGGGATCGAAGGGGGATTCGTCGCGGCCGTGGTGCTCGCGCACCGCCTCGGAGGTTGAGACGCGTTCGCCGAAGGCGGCGGCGAGCGCCTCGCGCAGCGCGTCGGGGAACGGGCGGCGCAGCGAGGCCGGCGGGGCGGGGTGGTTCACGCGTGTCTCCTGGGGCGGCTTGTCGATTCGTGGCGTGCGAGGCGGGCGGCGCGCGGCGTGTGCCGGCCGGCTCCGGCGGCCGTGGCGCGTGCCGGCCTAGGTCCTGCCGCGGCGCAACCGGGCTGCCGGCGCCAT
>NZ_VWWC01000189.1:0-13087 GCF_011753175.1 Burkholderia sp. Cy-637
CGGCGCGGCGCCCGGGCGTGTCGATCGGCGGCGCCGGGTTCGCCGGGGCGCGTGCCTCGCGGACCGGCGCGGCGGCGCATGCCTCGGCGCCGATACGTGCGTTGACGGCGCGTCGTCTCGCGGCGGCGGGGCAAGGCCAGGCTTGATGCGCTGATGGAAGCGGGTCGGGCGGCAGGGCGCGACGGCGGCGCGAATTCGCCTGTTTCGCATCCCTGAAGAGCGATGCGTGCAGCGATCGCGAGGTGAGTCGATCGACGCGTGCGTCGGCGGCGGAGGGTGAGAGAGGAAAGGGGAAGGTCCGGCGGGGGAACCAGCACCGGCGGCGCGTGCAGCCGGTGCTGTCGTGGCGGGATACCGCCTGGCTTACTGGCCCGAGGCGGCCTTGGCGGCCGCCGCGCGCTGCTGTGCCTTCTGCAGGTCGTCCGGATAGTTCGGATCGTTGGCCGAGGGCTTGTAGCCGTTCTTCTCGAGATCCTTCAGTTCGGCGGTGTTCTTGGCACGCGCGGCCTTGTGTTCGGCCTTGCGCTTGGCACGGGCGGCCTTGCGCTTCTCGGCCTTGGTCGGCGTGCTGGCCGCGGCGGCGGCATCGGCGCCGGGGGCGGCGGCGTCGGTCTGGGCCAGGGCGATACCGGAAATACCGAGCGAGAGGGACAACGTCAGCGCGGCAAGAGACAGCTTGCGGGTCGTACGCATCTTGACTTTCTCCTGAAGATTGATGGTTTTGGTGGTACGCGCAACGACAGGGGCGAGACAGGCACGCGGCTCGCCTCTGCCGGACGCATCCGTGGGCCCGCGGGCCGGTGGATGGATGCAATGTAGCAGGACAAATCGAAAGCCGCAGTGATACCCCTGCAAGACGCTCGCCAGCCGAGCGCACGGCGCGGGACGGCGACGCGCGCTGCTAACGATATGCGATTTCGATGGTTAGCGGCCCGATCCGGCTTCGCTATAGTTCCCGGCTCACCCGCTCCGGAGTCCTGTTCATGTCGTCGTGGTCCATGCCATCGTTCGCCGGCCGGCGTCGCGCCGTGCTGCGCCTGCTCGGCCGTTCGCTGCTGGCGCTCGGCGTCGGCGCCGCCGTCGCCTCGTATTCGAGCGCCGCGCTCGCCCGCGATACGGTGTCGATCGGCTACCAGCGTTCCTCGACGCTGTTCATCCTGCTCAAGCGCAACGGCGAACTCGAGCGGCGGCTCGGCGCGCTCGGCTACGACGTGCGCTGGCACGAGTTCTCCAGCGGGCTGCTGGAGGCGATGAACAGCGGCAGCGTGGACCTCAACGCCGACGTGGCCGACGCCTTCGCGCTGTTCACCCAGGCGGCCCACGCGCCGCTCACCTACTACGCCGAGGAAACCTCGGCACCCTCGGCGCAAGCCATCATCGTGCCGGCCAATTCGCCGATCCGCGGCGTGGCCGACCTGCGCGGCAAGCGCGTGGCGGTGGCCAAGGGCTCGGGCTGCCATTATTTGCTGCTGGCCGCGCTCAAGCGTGCCGGGCTCGCGCCGGGCGACGTCGATATCCGCTACCTGGAAGCGTCGGACGCGCTGGCCGCGTTTCGCGGCGGCAATGTCGATGCCTGGGTGATCTGGGATCCGTTCCTCGCCGCCGAGCAGCGCGACGACCACGTTCGCGTGATCGCCGACGGGCGCGACGGCCTGGCCGAGTACAACCGCTTCTATACCGCCACCGATGCCTTCGTCGAACGGCACCCGGATGCGCTGCGCGCGGTGTTCGAGTTGCTGAACCAGACCGGCAAGTGGGTCAAGGCGCATCCCGACGAGGCGGCGAAAATTCTCGCGCCCGTTTGGGGCAACCTGCCCGAGGCGACCGTCACGCTCGCCAACAGCCGGCGCAGCTATGAGATCGTGCCGGTGCGTCGCGACCAGCTCGCCGAGCAGCAGCGCATCGCCGATACCTATCGCGCGGCCGGCATGATCCCGGTGGCCGTGAAGGCCACCGATATCCGCATCTGGACGCCGGGCCCGGCCGGTGCCGCCTCCGCCTCCGCCTCCGCCTCCTCCGCCGCCGTCAAGGCCAAGGCGCCCTGACGTGCCGCGGCGAGGGCGCGCCCGGCCCGCGCCGCTTCAGAACGGCTTGGTCGGCAGGTACTTGCCGTCCAGCGTGATCACCGCGCGCGAGCCGCCTTCGGGATCGTCGACCTTCTTGATGTCGAGCCGGAAGTTGATCGCGCTGATGATGCCGTCGCCGAACTGCTCGTGGACCAGCGCCTTGAGCGTCGAGCCGTAGATCTGCACGATCTCGTAGAAGCGATAGATGGTCGGATCGGTCGGCACGCCGCCGGGGATGCTGCCGCGCAGCGGGATGGTCTGCAACTGGCGCACCGCGTGCTCGTCGAGATCGAGCTTGGCGGCCACCGCGCGCGCGGCCGCCTCGGGCAGCGCGTGCTGGCCGAGCAGGGCCGCCGTGACGAAGGCCAGGCTCAGGCCGGTGCCTTCGTTGATCTGCTCGAAGCTCAGGTCCTTGCGGATCTTCGCGTCGAGGATCGTGTCGGTGAGGGCCTGGCGCGGCGCCTGGCTGGTTTGCGACTGGGGCATGCTTGACTCCTTTCTGGGTGAAGGCGACGGAAATCGTCGATGAACGATGAGGGGAGGGCGTGGCTCAGGCGGCCGCGCCGAGTCGCGCCGGCGTGGCGCGCACATTCGGATGTTCGGCGAGCGAGACGAAGCGGCCGGTGGCGCCGTCGAGCGCCTCGATCGAGCCCGTGCCGATCTCGTAGACCCAGCCGTGCAGGGCGAGCCGCCCCTGGTCCAGCGCGAGCCGCACCGAAGGATGCGTGCGCAGGTTGGCGAGCTGGGCGATCACGTTCTCGCGCACCATCGAATCGACGCGCGCGCGCTCGTCGGCATGCTCGCGCGCCTCGTTCACCACCTTCGCCGAATCGGCATAACGCAACCAGCTGCGCACCGCCGGCATGTGGTCGAGGCAGCGGCAGGTGGCGATCGCCGTCATCGCGCCGCAATCGGAATGGCCGCAGATCACCACGTCGCTCACGCCCAGCGCGGCCACCGCGTATTCCACCGAAGCACTCACGCCGCCAGGCTCGGGGCCGTAGGACGGCACGATATTGCCGGCGTTGCGGATCACGAACAGGTCGCCCGGCTCGCGCTGCGTGACCAGCTCCGGCACCAGCCGGCTGTCCGAGCAGGAGATGAACAGGGTGCGGGGATGCTGGCTGCCGGCCAGCTCGCGGAACAGCGCCGAGCGCTGCGGGAAGGCCTCGCGCTGGAACTTCAGGAAGCCGTCGATGATGTCCTGCATGGTCGCTCCTTCATGGTCCGGTGATGAACCGATGAGCGCAGCATGCGCCGCCGCTGCCATAGCGTCCAAGACCGGTTTATTATCATCGGCATTGGTAAAACCAATAGTTCAGGGACCCTCATGCTGCTGCGGCACATCCGGTATTTCCTCGCGGTGGCCGAACACCGCAACTTCACGCGCGCGGCCGAGGCGCTGCACGTCTCGCAGCCGACGCTGTCGCAACAGATCCGCCAGCTCGAGGACGCGCTGGGCGCGCCGCTGCTCGATCGCTCGGGCCGCGCGATCGGCCTGACCGACGCGGGCGTCGCCTATCTGCAGCATGCGCGGCGCGCGCTGCAGGACCTCGAGGCGGGGCGGCGCGCGATCCACGACGTGCGGGAGCTGAGCCGCGGCGCGCTGCGCATCGCGGTCACGCCGACCTTCACCGCCTACCTGGTGGGGCCGCTGTTCGACGGTTTTCATCGGCGTTATCCGGGCATCACGCTGGACCTAATGGAATCGACCCAGGATGCGATGGAGGCGATGCTCAACGAGGATGCGATCGATCTCGGCATCGCCTTCAGCCAGACGCAGTCGCCCGAGATCGAGGTGCGGCCGCTGTTCGTCGAGACGTTGGCGATGGTGGTGGGGGAGGCGCATCCGCGCGCGCGGCGGCGCACGGCGCTGCCGGCGCGGGAGCTGGCGGACGAGGCGCTGGTGCTGCTGCATGGCGAGTTCGCGACGCGCCATACCATCGACCGCTACCTGCGCGCGCAGGGCATCGCGGCGCGCATCGCGATGGAGGTCGATTCGATCGGCGCGAGCATCGAGCTGGTGCGGCGCGGCACGCTGGCCACGCTGCTGCCGGCGGCGATCGCGCGCGAGCAGCCGGGGCTGCGCCTGGTCAGGCTGGAGCCGGCGCTGCCCGAGCGCACCGCCGCGCTGCTGCTGCGCAAGGGCGCCTATCGCAGCGTGGCGACCGAGGCCTTCGTCGAGATGGCGATCGCCGAGGGCGGCAAGCTGGCCCGGGATGGCGGCGGCAAGGTGCGCCGCCGGGGCGCCGAGCCGGCCGAGTGAATCGAGTTAGCGGCTTGAGTCGCTTGAGTCGCTCGAGCCGCGCGAATTTCGTGGATCGCGGCGGCGGCCTGCCCGGGCTCAGGCGCGAGCCGTCGCCGTGTCGATGCGGAACACCGCGATGCTGGCATTGAGCTGGCGCCCCTGGTCCTCCAGCGCCGTCGAGGCGGCCGCCGCTTCCTCGACCAGCGCCGCGTTCTGCTGCGTGACCTGATCCATCTGCGTGATCGCCTGGTTGACCTGCTCGATGCCGCGGCTCTGTTCGGCCGAGGCGGCGGCGATCTCGCCGACGATATCCGTCACCTGGCCGACCGCCTGGGTAACCGCCGTCATGGTGGCGCCGGCCTCGTCGGCGAGCCGGGCCGCGTCGCCGATCTGCTGCACCGAGCCGCCGATCAGCTCCTTGATCTCGCGCGCGGCGCTCGACGAGCGCTGCGCGAGGCTGCGCACCTCGCCGGCCACCACCGCGAAGCCGCGCCCCTGGTCGCCGGCGCGCGCCGCTTCCACGGCCGCGTTCAGCGCCAGGATATTGGTCTGGAAGGCGATGCCCTCGATGATGCCGGTGATGTCGGCGATCCGCGCCGACTTGCTGCTGATCTCGCCCATCGTCTCGACCACGCGGCCCACCACCGTGTTGCCGCGCGTGGCCACCTCGGAGGCGTTGGCCGACAGCGTATTGGCCTGGCGCGCGTTGTCGGCGTTCTGCTTCACGGTGGCGGTGAGCTGCTCCATGCTCGAGGCGGTTTCCTGCAGCGAGGCGGCCTGCTGCTCGGTGCGCGAGGACAGGTCGGTATTGCCGGCCGCGATCTGGCCGGAGCCCGAGGCGATGTTCTCGGCGGCCGCGCGCACCTGGGCCAGCAGCGTCACCAGGCTGCGCTGCATCTCGTCCATCGAGGCCAGCACGCTGCCGGCGGGCGCCCGCCCGGCGCCCGGCACCGGGCTCAGGTCGCCGGTGGCGACGCGCTGCGTGATGCTCGCCAGCTCGGCCGGCTCGGCGCCGAGCGAGCGCAGCAGGCGGCGCGTGATGAAGACGCCGGCTGCCACCGCGATGGCGATCGCGACCAGGCAGATCGCCACCAGCAGCGCGCGCTCCACCGCGTAACGCGCCTCGGCCTCGGCGATCAGCTCGGCCGAGCGGCGGCTGGTGGCGTCGGCATAGGCGTTCGAGGCCTGGATCAGCGCGGCCAGCAGCGGCCGGCACTTCTCGATGATCTCGGCGACCGCGGCGTCGTGCTGGCCTGCCAGCGCGAGGCGGTCGATATCGAGCGCGACCGGCCGGTACAGCCCCTCGATGCGCGCGATCTCGGCGGCCTGGTGGCGCGACTCGTCCGACATGTCGCGCGCGTTCGCGACCATCCGGCCGAACTGCTCGAGATGGGTTTCGACGCGCTGCTCGGCCGCGAGCACGGCGGCCTTTTCCAGCTCCACGTCGGCCGGCGAGCTGACCAGCACGAGGTTGCGCACGGCCACCGCGCGATCGTCGACGGCGGCGCGGATCGCGCGGGCCATGTCGGCGCGCGCGTTGATGCCGTTGACGTAGCGATAGAAACGCTGGTTCGCGTCGCCGAGCGCCTTCAGGGAGAAGCCCGAGACGATCAGGACGACCAGGCTCAGCGCGCCGAACGTGAGCAACAGGGAAGCCTTGGCAGAGAGATGCTTGAGACGCATGGGATGGTCCGTTCCTGGGCCGTGAAAAGAGGCAGGGGAGAAGCAGGGGAATGCACGGGTCGGACGAATCGATGAGGTGCCTATCGAATTCCTTGTCCGTGGCCTTGCTTATCGGCAGCGCAGCGGGCTGGCGCAGGGTGCGCGAGGCTCGTTTGCGCGCGCAAAGGTTTGCTTTTGTTTAAGGATTGTCAAATCGGGGCGCGGCGCGGCTGATCGCGAGCACGAAGGGCGCGTCGCGCCCAGCGGGATCGGCGCGAAAAACGGAAAGACAGTGTTTTCCGTTTTTCGATATATCTTCGGAAATATTGCGGTAAGAATGCGACGCTTCGCATTTCCGTTCGCAGGAACCCCCGCAATGAAAAGAAAGGACTGGCTGATCGGGCCCGCGGTGTTCGCGGTCTCGGCCGGCAGCTACGCCGCGTCCACGCCGCCCGAGGCCGCCGCCTTGCCCGAGATCAGCGTCAGCGCGCCGGCGCCGCTCGGCGGTTTCGCCTCGGTGCCGCGGTACGACACCGAGCAGGTCCGGCTGGGGCCGTTCGGCACGGTGTCGCTGCGCGATACCGCGATGTCGGTCACGGTGGTGCCGCGGGACCTGATCGTCAACCAGCAGGCGCGTACCGTGAACGACACGCTGCGCTACCTGCCCTCGGTCGAGATCCGCAACCAGCAGGGTTACGAGGTGTCGCGCCCGCAGTCGCGCGGCTTCCAGGGCAGCATCGTGCAGAACACGCGCCTGAACGGCTTCAACGTGATCGGCACCACCGCGATCGCCGCCGAGAACCTGGACAGCGTGCAGGTGCTCAACGGCATGGCCGGTTCGTTGTACGGGCCCGCCACGCCCGCCGGCGTGTTCGACTACCAGACCAAGCGGCCGACCGACAAGCCCCTGCTGCGCTTCACCGAGGGCTACGATTCGGACAGCGAATTCACCGAGAGCCTCGATGCCGGCGGGCGCGTCGGGCCGGCCGGCGCGATCGGCTATCGTTTCAACCTGGTGCATGGCGAGGGCGGCAGTTGGGCGCCCGGCAGCAGCAGCAACCGCAGCTTGCTGAGCGCCGCCTTCGATTTCCACCTCGACAGCCGCACCGTCGTCGAGACCGACTTCAGCCATTACTCGACGCGCATCACCGGCTTGCCCGGCAGCATCACCTACGACAGCGGGCGCAGCACGCTGCTGCCGGCCGCCGTCGACCCGACGCGGCTCGGCTACGGCCAGCCCGGCGCCGGTACCGACCTGACCACCAATACCGCCTCGATCAAGCTCCGGCACGCGTTCAACGACGACTGGAGCCTCGAGGTCGGCTTCCTCTACCAGAACGCCGAGCGCGGCCTGTACGGCATTACCAACAACCTGGTCGACGACAGCGGCGACTACAAGGTCACGCGGAACTTCAACGCGGTGCCGCATTTCTCGATCGCCAGCAACCTGCTGTCGCTGAACGGCCGTTTCAGCGTGCTCGGCATGGAGAACGACCTGACGCTGGGGACCAATGGTTTCGTCAACGGCCAGTATTCGTACCGCAATTCGATCGCCACGCCGCTGGGCAGCGCGAACCTGGCCAATCCCGCGGTGTTTGCCTTGCCGCCGGTGCCCGGCAACGGCGGGCAGTATCGTTCCGCGACGCTGACCGAGCAGACCATCGTGGTGGGCGACACGCTGCACCTGAACCGCCAATGGGCCGTGCAGGGCGTGCTCGGCACCTCGTTCATCGACCAGCGCAGCTACAACGCGGCCGGCAAGACCAGCAGCGCCGATTCGCGCGATGCGCTGCTGAGCCCGACCGTGAGCCTGATCTACACGCCGCTGGATTCGCTGACCACCTACGCGAGCTGGTCCGACAGCGTGGAGGAGGGCGAGCAGGCGCCGGCCGGCACCGCCAACGCGAACCAGTTCATGTCGCCGTATCGCGATCACCAGATCGAGATCGGCGCCAAGTACGCGGTGTCCGACAGCCTGCTGCTGTCGCTGGCGGCGTTCCGCATGACGCGGCCGCTGGCCAGCACCGGCGCGGCGGACAACCTGTTCTCGGTGATCGGCTCGCAGCGCAATACCGGCGTCGAGCTGTTCGCGCAGGGCGATGCGCTGCCGAGCCTGAGCGTGTTTGGCGGGGTGACCTACATCGACGCGAAGCTGCTCGATACCGGCGTGCCCTCGACCAACGACCAGCTGGTGGTGGGCGTGCCGAAGCTGAAGGCGGATCTGGCGGCCGACTTCCACCCGGCCTTCGCGCACGGGCTGGCGCTGACCGGCGCGGTGCATGTCGAGTCGCGCCGCGCGGCCACCAATACCAATAATTCGTTCGCGGCCGGTTATGCCACCTTCGACCTCGGGCTGCGGTATTCGGATCGCTTCTGGGGGCACCACGACACGCTGCGCTTCCAGGTCGTGAACCTGACCAACAAGGATTACTACGCGTCGGTGGCCGATGGGAACATCGTCGGCAGCCCGGGGGCGAACACGGCGTATCTGGGGATGCCGCGGGTGTTCATGGCTTCGTTGGAGCTGGATTACTGAGCGGCGGGGAGGCGGCGGGACGGGAGCGGGAGAGGTCGCGAGGCGGGCGCCGGATCGAACGCGCCGGCCTCGTGGAGCGGGCGTTCAGTTCACCGCCACCACCAGCCCCCGCGCGATGGCCGCCTTGTCCGGCTCGCCCAGCGCGGCGGCATTGCGATACAGCGTGCGCATCGCCCAGCAGGTATCGGCCGGCGTGGCGGTGGCCGGCTTGCTGGTGGCGTCGAGGAATTTCTGGCGGTCCGCCTGCGGCACCTGCTGCACGATCTTCTGCAGGGCGACCGTTACCGCCGCGCGATCGGGCTGCGCGATCGGCGTGTTGTCGAGCACGGCCTTGGCCGAGGCTAGCGAGAAATCGAACCAGGCCGTCGCGTCGGCTTCGTTGAAACGCGCGATCGCGTCGTCGAGCATGCGCTGCTTGTCGGCGGTGTTCACGGTGGGCCGCGACAGGGCCTGGCAATCGCCGTCGGGCATCCCGCCCACCACTTTCGACATCAACACCAGACGCTGTTCGAGCTGTGCGTCGGTCAGGCGCGGCAGGCCATCCTGGGCGAGGCCGAAACCCTTCTCGCGGCCGCTGCCCTGCTTGTCGCCGGCCAGCAGCAGTTTGAACTTCGGATCGTCGCCGAGCTTCTCCATGAAGCTGTCGTAGGCGTCGTGGGCCGGCACGTTCTCGGCGAACGGGTTGTCCTCCTCGGCGCTGTCCTCCTGCTTGCCGCTCGCCGTGACGGGCGGCGTCGAGCCGTCGGGCTCGCCGCGGATGTGCTGCACCACGCGCACCGCGATCACGCCGAGCAGGGCGGCGAGCAGGTACACCAGGAAGCGATTCTTGCGTGACGTCATCGATCCACCGTCTATTCGGATGAAGGGGCGCGAGGCGGCCGGCCTGCCGCGAAATCGCGTCCTCGGGCCTGTTGCGCGATGCGTCGTCGCGCGAGGCGTGGTGCGTAATATATCGACGCGCCCCGGGCGTGGCAATGTCGTCGCGGCCCGCGTGGCAGGCGTCGGACAGTAAGTTTGTGAACGATGGAAAGCCGCCGTCGAGGCGAAGGCAAAGGCGAAGGCGTGAGTGGCGGATGCGCGGCGGCGCGCAGGATCGCGCATCGTCGCGCATGCTTGCGCGACGGCGCTTCAGAAACCGCGCCCGCTGCCGGCCTCGACATTGCGCGCGTGCCGGGCGGCGCGCGTTTTCGATACCGCCGGCGCCGAAGGCGGCAGCTTCACCGACGTGTTCCAGCCGCTCGCCTGCACCTCGCGCATCTCGCGCGCGGCCAGCGCGGCCACGCATTGACGGCCCGGCATCGGCAGGTCGAGCACGCGCCAGCTACCGGCGTCGTGCGTATGCACGCGATGCGCATGTTCCTCCAGCGGCTGCGACAGGTAACCGGCCGCCGACAGCGTGCCGGCGGCATGCGCGACGCTGGCGAGCCGGATGCGATGCTGCTCGTCCCGGTCGACCGCCTCGCCGACCGAGAACGCGGTGGCCAGGCCGAGCGGCTGCGTGCTCACGCCGATCAGGATCCAGATGCCGGCATAGGCGACGGCGATCTCCAGCGGCTCGGCCGTGGCGGGCGAGTCGAGCGTGACGCGCCCGCTTTCGTGGTCGGCCAGCTCCAGCGCCTGCGGCGCCACCCCGAGCATGCCGCCGAGGATGCCGCGCAGCACCGCGCGCCCGACCGCGAAACGCTTGCCGATGGCCGGCTGCGGAAAGCACTTGGCGCGCTTGCGCTCGAACGGCGAAAGCCGCGCGAAGGCATCCTCCTTCGACAGCAACTGCCATTCGGGGCGCAGCAGCCACAGGCGCAGTTCGCCGTCGCGCAGCGGCTGCGCGCAGAACGGCGGCTGCTCGGCGAGGGCATGGGCGCTGAAGGTGACATCGGCGGCGAGCTGAATGGCGCGCTCGGGCAGGGCGCCATCGTCGGCCTTGCCCTCGTCGGCCGTGGCGGGCGGCAGGCGAGCGCTCATCCGCGCCGCTCCCGGGCCGGCTTGGCGCGCACGGCCCTCGGGACGGACGCTCGCGCGACGGCATGCGGTTGGATCTCGGCATGCATGGTGTTCGGCTCTCTCTGATTCTGTTTTGAAGTGGCGCTATGTTCCGATAGTTTGAAAATTAATGCAAATGGTTCTCATTTGCAGAGTGTAAGCATCAACCGGCACGCAAGAATCTGCGCGGAACGCTTCCGGATCGGGCCGGGGATGCCTCGAACAGGATTCTGTTTCGAATCGATGAAAGTCCGCCAAACGGCCGCCGGGCGGGCGAAAAGTCCCTCGCCAAAGCGCGAAGTCACTTGACAAGGCGGGGCGCGACCGTCAGAGTACGCAACCAAATGCCAATGATTCTCATTTGCGGGACGAGAAGCTTCGCAGCGGCCCCAGGGCCCGGCGACGCCGCCTCGATTCGCTCGACGTAATGGGCCACGTCACACCGAGGTGTGTAAATGAGATTCGTTTATTCAATCTTTCACTGGCCGGCAAGCCGGTCGAACGGAGCAAGCGATGAGCTGGGGCGATGACGATACGACGTTTCATGTGGTCGTAAACGACGAGGAACAGTACTCGATCTGGCCGGAATACAAGGCGATTCCCGCCGGCTGGCGCGAGGCCGGCAAGTCGGGCAAGAAGGCCGAGTGCCTGGCCTGGATCGACGAGGTCTGGACCGACATGCGCCCGGCGAGCCTGCGTCGCGCGATGGACGACGACGCCAAGCGCGCGGCGAACTGATCGATGTCGGCGATGTCGGTCCACGCCGGCCAGCCGGCGGTCTTGCCGCCCGTGCAACTGTTCTGTTTCGCCCACGCGGGCGGCGCCGCCTCGCTGTACCGGCGCTGGCCGCAAGCGCTGCCGCGCGGCGTCGAGCTGATCGCGCTGGAGCTGCCCGGCCACGGCCTGCGCCGCGCGCTGCCGGTGCTGAGCGACTGGCCCAGCCTGCTCGACGTGCTGGGCGCCGAATTGCTGGCGCGCCGCGATCGCAGCCGGCCTTACGCCTTGTTCGGCCACAGCATGGGCTCGCTGGTCGCCCATGAGCTGATCCATGCGCTGCGCGAGCGCGGGGCCGAGCTGCCGGTCTGGTTCGGCGCTTCCGCCTCGGTCGCGCCGTCGCGGCGCAAGCACGAAACCCACTGGCTTGGCTGCTCGCACGAGCAGATGGTCGACAAGCTGCGCGCGCTCGGCGGCACGCCCGAGGCGCTGCTGTGCGATCGCGACTTCATCGAGCTGCTGCTGCCCACCTTGCGCGCCGATTTCCATCTGTGCGGCATCTATCCCGCCGCGTTCCCGGCCGATGCCGGCCGCGCGCCGCTCGACTGCCCGGTGACGGTGTTTACCGGCCGCGACGACAGCGCCACCGCGGATCCCGACAAAGTCGCGCGCTGGCGCGACACGACGCGCGGCGAATGCGGTTTCCACGCCTTCGCCGGCGGCCATTTCTATCTCGAAGCCGAGCTGCCGGCCCTGCTCGAGCGCGTCGCCGAATCGCTCGGCCGCGCGCTGGCGCGGCCGGCGGCGCCGGCTGCCTTGCCGACGGAGGCAGGATGGACGCAATGACGACGACGCGCCCGGCGCTGGCGCTCGATACCCGCGAACTCGAACAGAACGGCACGCGCGTGCTGGTGCTGAGCCCGGCCGGGGCCGGCGGCGAGGCGGCCGCGGCGCCCGCGCTGGAGAGCGCCGCCGAGGCGCTGGCCGAGCTGGCCGCGCGCGAGAAGACGCGCTACGGCGGCGTGCTGGTGCGCGGTTTCGCGCCGGTCGGGCCGGCCGGCTTCGAGGCCTTCGCCGGCCGCTTCGGCGAACCGATCCACGAATACGAATTCGGCTCGACGCCGCGCAGCCGCGTCGACAAGGGCGTGTTCTCCTCGACCGAATATCCGGCCAGCCAGTGGATCGACCAGCACAACGAGCAGTCCTACACGCTCAAGTGGCCCGGCTCGATCGGCTTCTATTGCGAGATCGCGGCCGAGCAGGGCGGCGCCACGCCGGTGGCCGACAGCCGGCTGGTGTACCAGCGCCTCGACCCGGCGCTGCGCCGCCGCTTCGCCGAGCACGGCGTGATGTACGTGCGCAACTACGGCAACGGCCTCGACCTGCCGTGGCAGCAGGTGTTCGGCACCGAGGATCGCGCCGAGGTGGAGCGCTACTGCGCGGCCAACCGGATCGCCTGGGAATGGCTGGACGACGGCGAGGAACTGCGCACGCGCCAGGTCTGCCAGTCGGAGCTGGTCCATCCCGCCACCGGCGAGACGGTCTGGTTCAACCAGGCCCACCTGTTCCACGTGACCAATCTGCCGGAAGGCGTGCGCGAGGCCATGCTCGAAGTGGTCGAGCCCGACCGTCTGCCGCGCAATACCTATTTCGGCGACGGCGCGCCGATCGACGACGCGATCCTCGACGAGGTCCGCGCCGTCTATCGCGACACCATGCTGTCGTTCCCGTGGCAGGCGGGCGACATCCTGCTGCTCGACAACCTGCTGATGTCGCATGGCCGCGCGCCCTTCGCCGGCAAGCGCCGCGTGCTGGTGGCGATGACGCGCTGAAGCGAGACCGCCCCGCGCCGCGCGCCACCGCGCGCGACGCGCCTCGGCC
>NZ_VWWC01000190.1:0-12977 GCF_011753175.1 Burkholderia sp. Cy-637
CTGAAGGCGTCGAGGGCGGGTCGGACGCGACCGGCCCGAGCTTGCCCGGTTTGCCGAGGCTCATGACGGAGACGGATATCGAAGGAAGCAGACGAGGAAGCGGCCGCGCCTAGACCAGGCGCCGGATCCGCAAGGAGCAGCGCGCGGGCGGCGGCCGGCGCGCGCGCAGGTTGCGCGGACAGGCACGTGCGGCGCGGCGCCCGACCAGCACGAAGGGCAGCAGCGCGGCGACGAACAGCAACAGCCCGAGGCCGGTCAGCCCTTGCGCGATCGCGACGACGGCGGCCGCCGCGCCGCCCAGGGCAAGCGAGCGCTGGCCGAGCGCGCGCTTACGGAACGAGGCGAATGCCGCCGACGCGGGCGGCCAGGAAGCGATGCGAGACATGACGACGATCTCCCGGAATCCAGCGGAGGATTCTGGTCGGATCGCCATCAAGGGCGCGTAAAGAATGAGGATCGGCGCGAACAGAGCGTATAAAGAGCGGCGCGGCGCGCGCGGAAAAACGCGGGTGCCGGAAGGCACCATCGGCCCGCTCAGGCGAGCGGAAACTCCGCCACCACCACCAGCCCGCGCCCGGGCTCGCCGTCCTCGAGCCGCAGCGTGGCGCGATGCGCGCGCGCGATCTCGCGCACGATCGCCAACCCCAGCCCGCTGCCCGGCTGCGGCGAGGCGCGGAAGAACGGCTCGAACACCTTCTCGCGCAGGGCGGGCTCGATGCCGGCGCCCTCGTCGCGCACGCGCAGGCGCACCGCGCCCGGCAGCGGTTCGAGCGAAACCGTCACGGTGCCGCCTTCCGGCGAATAGCGGATCGCGTTGTCCACCAGGTTGAACACCAACACCGATAGCAGCGGCTCATTGCCGGACACGGCCACTTTCCCTCCCTCGCCCCCCTCGCCCAGCGTCGCGACCAGCTCGACCCGGCGGCGCTGCGCCAGCAGCGCCAGTTGCTCGAGGGTGGCGGTCGCCACCTCGCGCAGGTCGACCTCGACGCCCGGGTATTGCGCGTAATCGGCGGCCTCGGCCTGGGCCAGCGTCAGCAGCTGGTTGGTCAGCGCGACCAGCGAGCGGTTGCTGCGGTCCATCGCCTTGAGCGTGTCCTGCACCTGGGCCGGATCGCTCTGCCGCCGCGCGTACTGCAACTGGGTGCCGAGCAGGGTGAGCGGGGTGCGCAACTGGTGCGCGGCATCGGCGACGAAGCGCCGCTGCATGGCGGTCTGCTTCTCGATGATCTCCAGGCACTGGTTGAAGGCGCTGACGATCGGCCGCAACTCGCTGCGCAGCGGCTCGAGCTGGATGCGCACCGAGGAGGTCAGCACGCGCTCGGGCATGCGCCGCGCGAGCCGCGCCAGCGGCCGCAGCTCGAGCGTGAGCCCGAGGCAGACCAGCACCACGGCGATCGTCAGGATGGCGGAGAAATAGAACATCTGCGGCCGCCACAGCGCCAGCACCAGCGCATCGCGCTCGTGCAGGGTGCGGCCCACCGAGATCACCACGCGCCGCGTGAAGCCGGCGTCGTACATCGGCCGGATCACCGACACGGCGCGCACCGGCTCGCCGTTCATCACCGCGTCGTACCACTTGGGCGACACGTCGGGCACGGTCTGCGGGAAGTCCGAGGTGCCGGCGATCATCGGCCCGTCCACCTCCTGCACGCGGAAGAACACCTGGTCCTCGCGCGCGGTGCTGAGGATCTCGATCGCGCTCGGCGAGATCGAGGCGCTCAGGTCCTTGCCGTCCCAGCCGACGTTGCCGGCCATCACGCGCGCGGCCGACAGCAGCACCTCGTCCTGCAGCAGGTTGGCGGTGCGCCAGGCATTGCTGCGCGTGATCAGCCCGGCCGCGACGATGAACACCGTCATCGGCAGCGCCAGCCACAGCAGCAGCCTGACGCGCAGGCTATTCATCGGCGGCGCCGTCCTCGAGCAGGTAGCCCAGCCCGCGCAGCGTGATGATGGTGGCGCTGCTGGCCTCCAGCTTCTTGCGCAGCCGCGACACGTAGATCTCGATCGCGTCCTCGCTGGTCGGCGCGTCGGCGGCGCTGACCGATTCGGCCAGGGTGGTCTTGGAGACGGTCTTCTTGGCGCGCAGGATCAGCGCCTCGAGCACCGCGTGCTCGCGCGGCGTGAGCACCAGCGGCGCGTCGTCGACGGCGAACTGCAGGCGGTCCATGTCGTAGACCAGGTTGCCGCAGCGCAGCCGGTTCGAGCGCGAGGGCGCCTGGCGCCGCGCCAGCACCTTGATGCGCGCCACCAGCTCGCGCGCGTCGAAGGGCTTGACGATGTAGTCGTCGGCGCCGGCGCCGAGGCAGACCACCTTCTCGTCCACCGCGCCGGTGGCCGTCAGGATCAGCACCGGGGTGGCGTCGCCGCGCTCGCGCATGCGGCGCAGCACGGTCTTGCCCGACATGCCCGGCAGGTTCAGGTCGAGCAGCACCACGTCGTAGGCGGAGGCGCGCAGCGCGTCCTCGGCGGCCTCGCCGCTCGACACGCGGTCGAGCATGAAGCCGTCGTCCGTCAGCGTCATCGCCAGCCAGTGCGCCAGCTCTTCATTGTCCTCGACGAGCAGCAGCCTCACGCCTTCTCCTTGTCACTCCGCTCACGCGAGCTTGTACTGCTCCCGGGCGCCCTTGGTCCGGTACAGCAGCAGCGTCGCAATCATGCCGCACACGGCGGCCACGCCCATCCAGGCGCCCGGCGCGGCCTTGTCGCCGGTGGCGTGGATCAGCCAGGTCGAGATCGCCGGCGTGAAGCCGCCGACCATGGTGGCCAGACTATAGGCCATCGAGAAGCCGGTGGTGCGCACCTTCACCGGCATCAGCTCGGTCAGGGCCACCACCATCGCGCCGTTGTACCACGCATAGAGCAGGGAGAGCCACAGCTCGACGGCCAGCAGCTTGCCGAACGAGGGGCCGGCCACCAGCCACTGCATGGCCGGATAGGCGGTGAACACGGTCAGCAGCGTGAAGGCGAGCATCACCGGGCGGCGGCCGAAGCGGTCCGACACGGCGCCCGAGATCGGCAGCCAGACGAAGTTCGAGACGCCCACGCAGGCCGTCACCAGCAGCGCGTCGAACGAGGACATCTTCAGCACCACCTTGCCGAAGGTCGGCGTGTAGGCGGTGATCAGGTAGAACGAGGTGGTGGTCATGATCACCAGGCCCATGCCGGCGAGGATCAGCCCGAAGTTGGCGAAGATCGCGCGGGTGATCTCGCCGATGCCCGGATGGTGCTTGCGCGCCACGAACTCGTCGGATTCCTGCAGGGTGCGGCGGATGTAGAACAGGAACGGCACGATCAGGCAGCCAATCACGAAGGGCACGCGCCAGCCCCAGCTGGTCATCTCCTGGGCCGGCACCACCGAGTTCAGCAGCACGCCGAGCGAGGCCGCGAACACCACCGCCACCTGCTGGCTGGCCGACTGCCAGGAGCAGTAGAAGCCGCGGTTGCCCTTGGTGGCGATCTCGGCCAGGTAGACCGACACGCCGCCGAGCTCGGCGCCGGCCGAGAAGCCCTGCAGCAGCCGCCCGAACAGCACGATGGCCGGCGCGACCAGGCCGATGGCGTGATAGCTCGGCACGAAGGCCACGCACATGGTGCCGATCGCCATCAGCGTGAGCGACAGGATCAGCCCCTTGCGGCGGCCGTGGCGGTCCATGTAGGCGCCCAGCACGATGGCGCCGATCGGGCGCATCAGGAAGCCCGCGCCGAACACCGAGAAGGCCAGCATCAGCGAGACGAATTCGTTGCCGGCCGGGAAGAAGGTGGCGGCGATGGCGGCCGCGTAGTAGCCGTAGACCGTGAAGTCGTACATCTCCAGGAAGTTGCCGCTGACCGCGCGGAACACCGAACGCGCCCTGGATTCGCGACGCTCGACGGGCATGACTGCTGACATGGTGGGGACTTCCTCGCGACTAGCGCATGGTGCCGCGGCGGCCCGGCGGGCTGCGGTTGCGGCGAAAAACGGTTGAAACGATTGAAACGGGACGACAAGGAAAACCCGCGGCGGGCGGCCGGCTCAGCCGATCCGCATCACCGCCTTGCCGAGCTGGCGACGCTCCTCGAGCGCCGCGTGGGCCAGCTCGACGTCGTCGAGCGTGTAGCGGCCGTTGATCTCGATCGAAAGAGCGCCCTCGGCCAGCGCGGCGAAGATCTCGTCGGCGCGGCGCTGCACGGTGTCGCCGTCGGCCAGGTGGTCGGCCAGGCGCGGGCGCGTCAGGAACAGCGAGCCGGCCTCGCCCAGTTCGTAGGGATCGAGATCGTCCAGCGAGCCGGCCACCGCGCCGTAGTTCACCACCAGCCCGCGCACGCGCGTGGCGCGGAAGCTGTCGCGCAGCGTCGGCCGGCCGACCGCGTCGAACACCACGTCCACGCCGCGGCCATCGGTCAGCTCGCGCACGCGCTCGGCGAAGCGGCCGTCCTCGTAGAGCATCACGTGGTGGGCGCCGTGCGCCTTCGCCACGGCGGCCTTCTCGGCATTGCTGGTGGTGGCGAACACGGTCGCGCCTCGGCGCCGCGCGAGCTGCACCAGCAACTGGCCGATCCCGCCCGAGGCCGCGTGGACCAGGCAGGTGCTGCCGGCGCGGATGTCGGCCACGTCGTCGAGCAGGTAGTGCGCGGTCGAGCCCTGGAAGATCGCGGCGGCGGCCAGGTCGAGCGAGATAGCATCGGGCACGTGCGCGAGGCGCGCGGCCGGCACCACCGCGTACTCGGCATAGGCGCCCCAGGCGATGCACCAGGCCACCCGCTGGCCCGGCTCGAAACCGCTCGCGCCGGGGCCGGCCCGCACCACCTCGCCCGCGCCTTCCATGCCGAGCGTGCAGGGGATCCGCACCGGGTAGGTCCGCGAATCGCGGTACTTGCCCTGGCGCGTGTGCACGTCCATGAAGTTGATGCCGGCATAGGCCAGCTTCACCAGCACCTCGCCGGGGCCCGGCTCCGGCACCGCCATCTCGACGCGCCGCAGGACCTCCGGTCCGCCGTACTGCTCGATACGAATCGCTTTCATGCTGCTTCTCATCCGCTTGCCTTCCGTCTTCGCGTCGACCCTTGCAGGCCTCAGTGGAAGACGTCCCGCTGCGTGCCGTCGACGAAGGAATTCGTATAGGTACGCGACAAGTCGACGTGCCGGGCCATCAGCCCGGTCCCGTTCGACACCAGAACCTTGAGCACCGTCTGCGGCGCATCCTCGGGCATGCGCCCGTCGCTCGAGAACGAGGGCTTGGCCAGCGCCAGCGCGCGCGTGTAGCCGGCGCGGTCGGCGCCGGTCACGCTGTCGGGCAGGATCGACACGACCTGCTCGGCGCTATGCGTATCGAGGTAGCGCAGCGCGCGCACCAGGGCCTGCACCAGGCGCTGGGTCTGGTCGCGATGCGCGAGCACCCAGCTGCGGCGCAGGTAGAGGCAAGCACCCACATAGGTGCCGCCGAGCTGGGCGCGCGTGCCCTCGACGCTGCGCAGGTCCACCAGCACGCGCGCGGCGCCGCTCGACAGCAGGCGCGTGGCGGTCGGCTCCTCGACCATGCCGGCGTCGATCGTGCCGTGTTCGAGCGCATCGACGAAACGCGTGTCCGAGGCGAGCGGCACCACCGTGTACTCGCCCGGCGCGATGCCGGCGCGGGTGCTCAGGTAGCGCGTCAGCACCCAGGTGGAGGCGCCGAAGCCGGTCACGCCGAGCCGGCGGCCGCGCGCCTCGTCAATCGACTGCATCGGCACGCCGCCGCGCGGCCGCGTGGTGGCCAACTCGGCCAGGCCCGCGGCGCGCACGAACACGATCACCGACAGCACGTCCTGGCCGCGGCTCTGCAGGTCGATGGTGTGATCGTAGAAACCGACCGCGCCGTGGATCGCCCCGGCGATCAGCTCGGTCGAGGTATCGATGCCGGCCGGCACCGACAGCACCCGCACCTCGAGCCCGGCATCGCGGAAATAACCGAGCTGCTCGGCCAGCACGGCGGGCAGGTAGATGATCTTCGACATCCCGCCCATCATCAGCTTGATGGGCTCCGCGCTCGCGCCGGCCGGCACCGCGGCGCACGCGAGGGCGAGCGCGCCGGGCAGCAGCAGGCGAACGAGGTTGCGGACCAGGGAATGCATGGGGATCTGTCTCCTTCTCGCGGCATGCGGGCCGCGCTTCGCGTCCGGTTCCTGAATGCGCCGGATCGTGGCGGGCAAGCCCGCGTCAACGGTGCCCAGTATAAAAATCCGACGCCTTCTGATTCCCTTCAGCGCTTGCGCAGTTTTCTCGGTATTTACCCTCGGCGCGGGTGGCGGCGGCTCCAACGGCCATTGGCCCGTTTCGCGGCAGAGTTTATGTCGTTCCATTCCATTTATCCCGTCAAGCAACGCTTTTACAGTCACGACATGCCCGCCGCCGTGCCTGTTCGTGCCGGCGGCACCTCGATGCCCGACCGGAACCCCGACATGATCGACACTCGCACCACCCCTTACGCCGCCCTGCTGCTGCGCCTCGCGCTCGGCCTGATGTTCATCGCGCACGGCCTGACCAAGCTGCTGGTGTTCACGCCGGCCGGCACCGCCCAGTTCTTCGCCTCGGTCGGCTTCCCGGGCTGGCTCGCCTGGCCCGTGATGCTGTTCGAGATCGTCGCCGGCCTGCTGCTGATCGCCGGCTGGCGCACGCGGCCGATCGCGGTGCTCGCAGCCCTCGAGTTGCTGGGCGCCGCTAGCGTGCACTTCGGCAATGGCTGGAGCTTCACCAATCCGCATGGCGGCTGGGAATACCCGGTGTTCCTGGCGGTGGCCGCCGCCGTGCTGGCCCTGATTGGCGACGGCGCGCATGCGCTGGGACGCGGCGCGGCGGCCTGAAGGCGGGAGCTTGCGGTGCGGCTGGCGGCCGGCCGTGCGCTGCCGGGGAAACCACCGCCAGGGCAGCCTGCACCCGGCCCGGCGCCGCGCTAGAATGCGCCGCAGCGCGTGGCGCCCGCCACGCGCCGCGGTCGGCATTGCCTCGCCGCCTCCTGTCCTGGTAACCCCGTCCATGCCCGACTCCGCCCGTCCCGATGCCTCGCGCGACCGTGTCCGCTACGGCCGGCTGCGTTCGGCCGGGGTCGAGCTGATGCAAACCCATTTCGAGCAACACCGCTTCGTCGCGCATGCGCACGACACCTGGGCGGTGGCCGCCGTGCAGCTCGGCACCAAGGACATCTCGGCGAGCGCGCGCCGCCCGGTGATCGTCGCGCCCGGCGAACTCTATGCGCTGCCGCCGCAAGCCGCGCACGCGGGCCGCTGCATCGACGGCGGCGCCAGCGAATACACCATGTTCTACATCCCCGATGCCGAATGGCGCGCGCGTTGCGCGATGCACGGCGTCGCGCCCGAGCTGCTGCTCAGGCCGCGTCGCCACCTCGGCGCGGCCGCGCAGTTCGCGGATTTCGCCGCGCGCCTGTTCACGCAGCCCGAGGCCGTCGCGAGCTGGGACGGGGAATGGTCACTGTTCTGCGAACGCGTGCTCAAGGCGCTCGGCGCCGGCCAGGTGACGGCGCCGCAAGCCGCGCCCGACGTGCCCGACGTGCGATTGCGCCGCGCCGCCGATTACCTGCGCAGCTTCCACGATCGCAACGTCTCGCTCGAACAGCTCGCACGCGAGGCCTCGCTGTCCGTGGCCGAGCTCGGCCGGCGCTTCACGGCGGCCTATGGCCTGAGCCCGCATCGTTATCAACTGGTGCTGCGCCTGGTCGAGGCCAAGCGCCGGCTGCTGGCGGGCGAGCCCTTGCCCGAGGTGGCGGCCGCCACCGGCTTCGCGGACCAGAGCCACATGGGCCGCCATTTCAAGGCGATGTTCGGCATGACGCCGGGCACCCTGGCCGCGCGGCGGCGCGCAGGAACGTTCTAGATCGCGAGGCCGCGCGGGCGCTAAGGTTCACGGCATTCTCCACCGTCGAACCAGGGCATCATGTCGTCTTCCGCCACACCGCTCCACCCCGCCGCGCCGCGCATCGTCGCCTTCGAACCCGCCCATGCCGAACCCGCCGTCGCGCTGATCCTGCATGTCCAGAACGTCGAGGGCGGAGTCGGCATCCCCATCGAGGACCAGCCCGACCTGCTCGACATCCCCGCTCACTACGCCGCGACCGGCGGCGGCTTCTGGGTCGCCCTCGATGAAGCCGACCGGGTGGTCGGCACCATCGCCCTGCAGTTGAAGGGCCGGGGCATCGCGGTGATGAAGAAGTTCTTCGTCACGGCCGACTGGCGCGGCGCCGATCGCGGCTGCGCCGCGCGCCTGTTCGGCACCCTGCTCGCGCATGCGCGGCAGGCCGGCGTCTCGACCATCGTGCTCGACACGCCCGCGGTCTCCACGCGCTCGCATGCCTTCTACCGGCGCGAGGGTTTCGTGCAGATCGCCGCCCACGACCTGCCCGTCAAATACGATTTCCCCGATCGCAACTCGCTGTTCTTCCGGCTCGATCTCCAGCCGCGCTGAGGCGAGGACGATTCGACGCGGCGCCGCGTATCAGCGGAGGCGCCGGCCCCGGCGCGCGGCCGGCGCCTCATGTGGCTCACGTGTTTCGCGTGGCTCGCGCATCCAGGCGTCCCACGAAGGCTCGTCGGCGAAGGACTGCTGCAGGAATTCGACGAAGCTGCGCACCTTGGCCGACAGATGCCGCCGGCTGGGATAGACGGCCAGCGCCTCGGCGGGCGGAATCTCCCAGTCGCGCAGCAGCGGCACCAGCGCGCCGCTGGCCAGGTCCTCGCCGACGATGAAGCTCGGTTCGAGGACGATGCCCTCGCCGTCGAGCGCCGCGATCCGCATCATGTCGCCGCTGTCGCAACGGAAGCTGCCCTTCACCGGCACCGACAGCTCGCCCTCGGCGCCGACGAACTGCCAGCGCTCGGCGTAGTCGTTGCTCAACTGGGTCAGGCAGTTGTGCGCGGCCAGTTCGCCGGGATGCTTCGGCATCCCGAACTTCTCCAGATAGGCCGGCGCGGCGCACACCACCAGCCGGATCGAGGCGAGCCGCTTGGCGACGTGATGTCCGGGCGGCGTGCGGCGCGTGATGCGCAGCGCGAGGTCGAAACCCTCGTCGATCAGGTCGGCGAGGCGGTCGGCCGCCGATATCTCCAGCTGCACGTCGGGGTAGCGCGCGCGGTAGCCCGACAGCAGCGGCGCGAGATGGCGCACGCCGAACGACAGCGGCACGCTCAGGCGCAGCCGTCCCGAGGGCAGGCGCATGCGCGCGCCGATCTCGGCCTCCGCCTCGTCGAGGTCGGCCAGCAACTGGCTGGCGCGCTCGAAATAGCGCCGGCCCTCGTCGGTCAGGCTCAGGCGGCGCGTGGTTCGCTGCAGCAGCCGCGTGCCCAGGTGCGTCTCGAGTTCGCCGACCAGACGCGAGGTCGAGGTGGTCGACAGCCCCAGCCGGTCGGCCGCGCGCACGAAGCTGCCGCTCTCGACCACGCGCACGAATGCCTGCATTGCCTGGATACGATCCATCGTTTCGCCTCATTGTCCCGAATTACGGGATGGAGTGTGACATGCGGCACGGTTTATCCCAAGCGGCGCCTGGCCGACCATGCGCAGGTGCCGGCGCATCACGCGCCCGCCTCGACCCGCCGATTGATCGGCCACGTTTTCACCTGCCACGTTCGGAACCCGCCATGCCCTTCCTGACCCGAGGCGCGAAACGCGCCATCCTCGTCGCGCTGCTGCCCGGCGCCGCGCTCTCGCCCGCCCTCGCGGCGGCGCAATCGCTCGCCGTCGAACCGGCGCTCACGCTCGCGCTGGCCCGCGAGGCCGCCGACACGGCGCTGGCCGCCGCGCAGGCGCGCGGCAACGCGGTGGTCGTGAGCATCGTCGACGCGGGCGGCCATCCGCTCTATCTCGAACGCGCCGACGCGGCGCCGGCCGGCATGGTCGACGCCTCGCTGGCCAAGGCGCGCACCGCCTCGGCCTATGGCTTTCCGAGCGCCGCGCTCGAAGCGGCGATCCGCCAGGGACGCAGCGCCTTCCTGGACCTGCCCGGCGCCCTGCCGCTCGAAGGCGGCTTGCCGGTGCTCGCGAACGGTCGCGTGATCGGCGCGATCGGCGTGGCGGGCGGCCAGCCGGAGGATGACGGCGCCGCGGCCAGGGCTGGCCTGGCCAGGCTGGTGCCGCCGGACGCGAAGTCATCCGGCATGCCTTGAGCCTTGAGCATCAAATCGCCTCCCGAATGCCGGAGCCGAAACCCCGGCCGCGAACCGCGAAGCCATGTCCCGCCAGCCGCATCGGCGGGCAGCGCTTGCGCACCGATGCCGCCCGCCTCGCGACCGGCATCGCCCGAACCCGCCACACTGATCTCGAGTCGAAGCGCCACCGCGCATTCGCGCCCGTTCATCTCCCCCGCAAGGAAACCATCCGCATGACCCATTTCGTCCTCGTCCACGGCGCCTGGCACGGCAGCTGGTGCTGGTCGCGCGTGCGCACGGCGCTACGCGCGCTCGGCCACTCGGTCTTCACGCCGACCCTGAGCGGCCTCGGCGAACGCTCGCACCTGCTCAGCCGCGAGACCGGCCTCGACACCCACATCGCCGATATCGAGAACCTGATCCGCTGGGAGGATCTGGACCAGGTGGTGCTGGTCGGCCATTCCTACGGCGGCTACGTGGTGCGTCACGTGGCGGACCGGTTGCCCGAGCGGCTGCGCCACGTGGTCTATCTCGACGCCTTCGTGGCCGACCACGGCCGGGCGCTGGTCAGCTACCTGCCCGACGGCGGCGAGAAATCGGCGGCCCGGGTGGCGGCCCACGACGGCTGGTCGCTGCCGCCCTTTCCCGGCGCCGCGCTGGCCGCCGACCCGGCCAACCACGCGCTGATCGACGCGAAAGCCACGCCCCATCCCTGGCGCAGCTTCACCACGCCCGCCTCGCTGACGGGCCGCGCCGACACGGTGGCGTCGAGCTACATCCTCGCCGCCGACAATCCGGCCCCGCATTTCGCGGCCACGGCCGAGACGGTGATCGCGCGCGGCTGGCCCTGCCACCGCCTGCGTGGCGGACACGACCTGATGCTCGACAATCCCGCTGAACTGAGCCACCTGCTCGCCAGCTTCGTCTAGACGGGGCCGCCCCGTATCGTGAATTTGACTCAATGCAACGTTGAGCCATATTCATTCATTTCAGCGCGTTTCGGCGCTACGATCCGCCGCTTGGGCCCCCGCCTCGCGCGAGGCAGGCCCCCTCCACTCGCCGAACCCGCTGCCCCATGTCCACCGCTTCCGCCATCGCCGACGGCCCGAGCCGCCCCGTCGTCGCGCCGCCCCCGGCGCAGACGCGCCGCGCCCTGTTCGCGCTCGGCGTGGGCGGCTTCGGCATCGGCACCGGCGAATTCGTGATCATGGGCCTGCTGCCCGACGCGGCGCGCGACCTGGCCATCACGATCCCGCAAGCCGGCCACCTGATCAGCATCTACGCGCTCGGCGTGGTGATCGGCGCGCCGCTGCTGGCGATCCTCGGCGCGCGCTGGCCGCGCCGCAGCCTGCTGGTCGGGCTGATGCTGGTATTCGCGCTCGGCAACCTCGCCAGCGCGATCGCGCCCGGCTTCGGTTCGATGGCGCTGGCGCGCCTGCTGACCGGCTTTCCGCACGGCACCTACTTCGGCGTGGCCGCGCTGGTCGCCGCCGGCCTGGTGCCGCGCGAGCGGCGCACCCAGGCGGTGGCGATGGTGCTGCTCGGCCTGACGCTGGCCACCCTGCTGGGCGTGCCGGTGGTGGCCGCGATCGGCCAATGGTTCGGCTGGCGCTGCGCGTTCGCGATCGTGGGCGGGATCGGCGCGCTGACGGCCCTGCTGGTCTGGGTGTGGGTGCCCTTCGTGCCGGGCGACGCGCAGGCCAGCCCGCTGCGCGAGCTGGGCGCGCTGCGCCGCCGGCAGGTGATCCTCACGCTCGGCATCGGCGCGATCGGCTCGGGCGGCCTGTTCTCGGTGTTCAGCTACGTGAAGCCGACCATGACCGAGCTGGCCCACCTGCCCGTCGCGCTGGTGCCGGCGGTGCTCGCGCTGTTCGGCTTCGGCATGGTGACCGGCAACCTGGCCGGCTCGCAGTTCGCCGACCGCGCGCTAGAAAAGACCATCCGCTGGACCCTGCTATGGGGCGCCGTGGTGATGGGCGCCTATACCTTCACGGCGCACAGCATGCTGCTGGGGCCCGTCAACGTGCTGCTGGTCGGCACCCTGGTGGCGCTGTCGGCGACGCTGCAGACGCGCCTGATGGACGTGGCCGGCGACGCGCAGACGCTGGCCGCCGCGCTCAACCACGCGGCCTTCAATATCGCCAATGCGCTGGGCGCCTGGCTCGGCGGCCTGACCATCTCGGCGGGGCTCGGCTGGTCCTCGACCGGCTGGGTAGGCGCGCTGCTCGCGCTGGCCGGCATCGCGGTGCATGGCTGGGCGCTCGCCGACCAGCGGCGGCGGCCGGCGCCGCAGCCCGCCCCCCGGCACTGACCCGCCAGCCCCTGACCATCACCGCCGCCCGAACCGATTCCTACGTCATCCGAACCATCGCCATGCTGCCACTCGATCACGCCAACGCCCTCATCGCCGCCGCGACGCACCACGCCCGCGAACACGGCCTGCCGCCCGTCTCGGTGACGGTGGTCGACGCGACCGCCTACCCGGTCGCCTTCGCGCGCATGGACGATTGCTTCCTCGGCGCGATCGACGTGGCCTACCGCAAGGCCCGCACCGCGGCGCTGTTCCGCGCCGACAGCGTCGAGGTGGGTGCGAACTTCCAGCCCGGCGGCCCCGCCTACGCGCTCGAGAACACCAATGGCGGCCTGATCGGCTTCGGCGGCGGCGTGCTGCTGCGCGACGCGCAGGGCCGCGTGCTCGGCGCGATCGGCGTATCGGGCGCGAGCGCCGAGCAGGACCAGGCGATCGCCGAGGCCGCCGCGCGCTCGCTCGCGGCGCTCGCGTCATGAAGCCCGCCGCGGCCTGCCCCTCCCGCCCGCCCTGCGCGGCCGAGCGCGATCGCCACGGCGATCCGGCGCCGGCA
>NZ_VWWC01000018.1:0-66111 GCF_011753175.1 Burkholderia sp. Cy-637
AACTTGTGGTGCCCAGGAGAGGACTCGAACCTCCACGATGTTGCCACCGCTAGGACCTGAACCTAGTGCGTCTACCAATTCCGCCACCTGGGCACAAGCTGCATCTCAAGCAAGAATGCGATTATAGAGGAGCCAGATCCCTTGTCAACGGTTTTTCGGGACAAATCGAATTTTTTTCGTTGAGCACGTTCATCGCGGGAAATAGCGCTTCCTGCTTGCGCCTGGCTTGAAATGAAAAAAGGCCGGCATAAAGCCGACCTTTTTAGAACTTGTGGTGCCCAGGAGAGGACTCGAACCTCCACGATGTTGCCACCGCTAGGACCTGAACCTAGTGCGTCTACCAATTCCGCCACCTGGGCACAAGCTGCATCTCAAGCAAGAATGCGATTATAGCGTGCCCAAGAACGCTGTCAATACTTTTTGAAGCGAGTCGTACATTTTCCCTCGGCATGCCCCATGATCGCGATAGCCATCGTGCCGCGAGCACGAAGCCTGTCTTGCCTCGCCATTCCTCCAACCAAGATCCCCCGAGGTTATTCGATGCCCACGTCAGCCCTGTTCCGCGACGATCCCTATCTGCGCCAATGCACCACCCGCGTCACGCATATCGACGAATCCGGTCTCACGCTGGAGCGCACCGTGTTCTACCCGCATGGCGGCGGTCAGCTCGGCGACACGGGTGTCATCACGCTGGGCGACGGCAGCCGCCTCGCGATCGCCGATGCGCGCAAGAGCCAGCTCCCCGGCGCCACGCCGGACGACGTGCTCCACGTGCCCGCGCCGGACCAGCTTGCCGTGCTGTCGAAGCTCGCCGTCGGCGATGAAGTCGCGATCGAGATCGACTGGGCACGGCGCAACCGGATGATGCGCCTGCACACCGCATCGCACCTGATGTGCGGCGCGCTGCCGTATCCCGTCGATGGTTGCAGCATCACGCCCGATTACGCGCGACTCGATTTCGTGACCAGCGAGCCGCTGGCGCGCGACGAGATCGACGCGACCCTGGCGAAGTGGGTGGAGGCCGCGCGCGCCGTGACGATCGAGCAGATCAGCGACGAGGCGCTGCAGGCCAATCCCGACCTGGTGCGCACTATGAGCGTCAAGCCGCCGAGCGGTTTCGGCACGGTGCGCCTGGTGCGCATCGACGGTATCGACCTGCAGCCCTGCGGCGGCACGCATGTCGCCAACACGGCCGAGATCGGGCCGATCCACGTGACCAAGATGGAGAAGAAAACCGCGCGCACGCGCCGCGTCGTGCTCGGTTTCATCGAGTGAGGCCGGCGCGGGCAGGGCGAGCCGGCTCGCCGCGAGGCCGCAAGCCGGGCGCGGCTCAGGCCTCGAACAGGTCCCGCGCTTCCTCGAAGCGCCGCGTCAGGTAGTCGACCACGGTTCGGATCGGCAGGTCCTTGCGGTCCTGTCGCCGGATCAGCAGCCAGATGTCACGCGAGGGCCGCACCGGGCTCAGCGCGCAGGCGCGCAACTCGGGCAACTGGCGCCCCACGTAATGCGGCAGCATCGCCAGCCCGACGCCCGCGCAGGCCGCGGTGGCCTGCGCGACGTGGTTGTTGGCGCGAAACGCGATCCGCGCCTGCGGATAGTGCTGGCCGAGCCAGCTCGCATCCGGCATATGGCTGTTCGCTTCGTCGAAACCCACCAGGGTCGGTGCCTCGCCGCCTTCCACGCGCTCGCAGACGGCCGGCGTGCCATAAAAGCCGAAATCCATCGATCCGACCGGCTTGGCGATGAAGTCGCCGTCCTCGGGCTTGTCGATGCGCACCGCGAGATCGGCTTCGTGCCGCTCGAGGCTGATCGAGCGCAGGTCCGTCGCCAGGTCGATGTCGAGCCCGGGGAACAGGATCGGCACCTCGGCCAGGCGGCGCGTCAGGAAAGCCTGCGAGAGCGCGGGCGGCGCATTCACGCGCACGATGCCCTTCGGCGCATCGTCGGTACCGCCGCGCCCCAGCGTCTGCACCGCCGTCTCCATGTCGCTTGCCACGCTCAGGGCGCGCGTGCCGGCCGGCGTCAGCACATAACCTTCCGGCCGGCGTTCCGCCAGCTTCTCGCCGAGCGTGGCCTCCAGCGACTGGATTCGTCGCGAAATCGTCGCGTGGTTGACCCCCAGTGCGCGTGCGGCTGCCGACAGGCTCCCGTGGCGCCCCAGCGCCAGGAACACGCGAACATCCTGCCAATCGACCTCTGTGCGTTTTTTCTCAGCCATTGAGAGAGGATAGCGGATTTTGCGGAGGCGGCAAGCGGCATACGCTTGCGTCCATGTCATGCAACACGGTGCTTCCGATGCCAACCGCAACCACCAAGCTCAGCGCACTCGAGGGCGCCGTCATCCGGATCGAGATCGATTCGATGCGGATGCTGGCGATTCCCGAATGGCGGGACGGCCCGGCGGCGCTGCGGCACGCGGCGGCCGGTGCCGCCGGCATCGGCGAGCTCGATGCGCTGCTGCTCGGCGGCGGCGTGTCGAGCGGCGGACGCGAGGCAGGCTTGCCGGCCGCTCGACGCGTCTACGCGAGCAAGCCGGTGGCGGCATGCCTTGGCAGCGGCGCGGTCGGGCTCGCGGCGTACGAGACCGGCACGCTCTGCCGCGATGGCCTGACGCGCCTGCTGGTCACGGCCACGCCGGCCGGCAGCGGGGGCGACGAGGCGGAGATCGGATTCGTGCTGGGTTCGGTGCGGCCGGGCGACCTGCTGTACCTGCCGGGCGCTGGGGTATCGCCCGAAGGCGTGACCGACGTCGCCGACCGCTTCGCGCCACGAGCGGTGCTGCTGGGTGCGACCTGGTTCGATCGTCGATGCGGGCCGGGCAGCCGTGACGACGACCTGGCATGGGTGGTGGCGCGGGCGTTTCCGGATGCCGTGCTGCTGGTGGGCGATGGATGGCCCGAGGCAGGCCGATCGCCCTTGGCCGGACGTGCGCGCCCCGATCTGGCCTCGCGCTTGACATTCTTCAGGAAGGGCAGGCCGCTCGCGATCACGTGACAGCCTGAAGCAGGACCCGCGATGGATGCCCGAACGGACATCCTGGTAGTTAGTCAACCTAATCAGTGGAGCAGAACCATGAGCAATCAGCAGAAAGTCGCCATCGTGACGGGCGCATCGCAAGGCATCGGCGCCGGCATCGTCGAGGCCTATCGCAAGCAGGGTTACGCGGTGGTCGCGAATTCGCGCAACATCCGCCAGGGCGACGACGCGGGCGTGGTGGCGGTGCCGGGCAACATCAGCGATCGCGAGGTCGCGCAGCAGGTGGTGAAGACGGCGCTCGATCGCTTCGGCCGCATCGATACGCTGATCAACAATGCCGGCATCTTCATCGGCAAGCCGTTCACCGAATACACGCCCGAGGAGTTCACGCGGGTACTGAGCGTAAACCTGGGCGGCTTCTTCCACGTCACCCAGCTGGCGCTCGAGCCGATGCTCGCGCAGCGTCACGGCCACGTCGTGCAGATCACCACCACGCTGGTGCGCCAGGCGATCAGCGGCGCGCCCTCGGGGCTCGCCACGCTGACCAAGGGCGGTCTCGACGCGGTCACGCGTGGCCTGGCGATCGAGTACGCGAAGAGCGGCGTGCGCGTGAACGCGGTGGCGCCCGGCATCATCAAGACGCCGATGCACCCGGCCGAAACCCATGCCTTCCTCGACAACCTGCACCCGATGGGCCGCATGGGCGAGGTGTCCGAGATCGTCGACGCGGTGATGTACCTCGAGCGCGCCGGTTTCGTGACCGGCGAGACGCTCAGCGTCGACGGCGGCCAGCACGCCGGCCGCTGGTAAGCACCGCGCGAGGGCCGGCGTTGTCACCGCCGGCCCTCGCCGTCCTGGACATTCGAACAAGGAGAAGCACCATGCCGTACGTCAATATCAAGGTCACCCGCGAGGGCACCGCGCCCGGCGCCAGCGCCACCACGCCCGAGCAGAAGAAGGCGCTGATCAAGGGCGTCAGCGAGCTGCTGTTCGAGGTGATGGGCAAGCCGCATCACACCACCTTCGTGGTGATCGACGAGGTCGAGCTCGACAGTTGGGGCGTGGGCGGCGTCACGACCCCTGAATGGCGCGAGCAGCAGCGTGCCGCCGCCAAGGCCGGCGGCGACGCTTGAGGCGCGAAGCGCCGGAACCACGAAGCGCGGGCGGCAGATGGCGAGCCGGATGCCGAACGCGCGGCTGAGGTAGGATGGCGCGCGTCGACGACCGGCGCGTTTCGCGAAGCAGGCGCGCGCGATGAGCGGCATCGCCGCAGGGAGAACGCAAGCATGGGCAACTGGCAAGACAATCGAATTCTCGACCTGTTCGGCATCGAACTGCCGATCATCCAGGCGCCGATGGCCGGCGCGACCACGCCCGAGATGGTGATCGCCACCAGCGAGGCGGGCGGGCTCGGCTCGCTGCCGGGCGCGATGCTGTCGGTCGAGCAGATGAAGGCGGCGCTCGACCGGATTCGCGGCGCCACCACCCGGCCGATCAACCTCAATTTCTTCGCGCATACCGATCCCGCGCCGGATCCGGCCGGCCAGCTTGCCTGGCGGGCGGCGCTGGCGCGCTATTACGTCGAGCTCGGGCTCGATCCGGCCGAGCCGGTGCCGTCGGCCGGGCGCGCGCCCTTCAATGCCGCCTATTGCGAGGTGGTGGAGGCTTATCGGCCCGAGGTCGTCAGCTTCCATTTCGGCCTGCCGGACGCCGCCTTGCTGGCGCGCGTCAAGCGGGCCGGCGCGCGCGTGATCGCCTCGGCCACCACGGTCAGGGAAGCGCGCTGGCTGGTCGAGCGCGGCGTCGACGCGGTGATCGCGATGGGCTACGAGGCCGGCGGCCATCGCGGCAATTTCCTATCGGACGACATGTCGACCCAGGTCGGCACGCTGGCCCTGGTGCCGCAGATCGTCGACGCGGTGCCGGTGCCGGTGATCGCCGCCGGCGGCATCGCCGATCCGCGCGGCGTGCGGGCCGCCTTCGCGCTCGGCGCCTCGGCCGTGCAGGTCGGCACGGCCTATCTGCTGACGCCCGAAGCCAAGGTGAGCGCCTTCCACCGCGACGCGCTGCGTACCGCCGGCGAGGACGAGACCGCGCTGACCAACCTGTTTACCGGGCGGCCCGCGCGCGGTATCGCGAATCGCCTGATGCGCGAGATCGGCCCGATGTCCAAGGTGGCGCCGGCGTTCCCGACCGCCGGCGGCGCGCTGGCGCCGCTGCGCGCGGTGACCGAGAAAACGGGGCGTTCCGATTTCAGCAACATGTGGTCGGGGCAGGCGGCGCGGCTGGCGCGCGAGATGTCCTCGGCCGCGCTGACGCGTTACCTGGTCGAGGCCGATGCGTCCTGAGCGGTGCTTGCGGACTTGAGCGGGCCGCCGGCCCGCGGCGGGTTTCGTGTGAGATAGTGCGCAGTCGCGTGGCGCCGGGTCGAGGTCCGGTGTCGCGCGCTGGTTTTTCCCGCAACGAAACCCGCGTCATTGCCCGATGAGCACGATCCCGAAGAAGGTCACGAAACCCCAGGCAGCCCGGCCCGTCGAGGTCGTCGTCGGCGAGGATGGACTCGCGCGTCCGCCTTGGGCCGCGGTCGATCCGCTGCTCAAGCACTATTACGACACCGAGTGGGGCATGCCGGTGCGCGACGAGCAGGGCCTGTTCGAGCGGCTTAGCCTGGAAGCTTTCCAGTCGGGCTTGTCCTGGCTGACCATCCTGCGCAAGCGCGAGGCCTTCCGCGACGCATTTCGCGGTTTCGTCCCGGAGCAGGTGGCTGCCTTCGGCGAGCGCGATGTCGAGCGGCTGCTGGCGGACGAGCGGATCATCCGCAACCGCTCGAAGATCCTCGCGGCGATCAACAACGCGGCGGCGACGATCCGTCTGCGCGAGGAGGGCGGCCTGGCCGAGTTCATCTGGTCGTTCCGGCCGGACAAGACGCCCGAGCCGCGCACGGTGGACGAGATTCCGACCACGTCGCCCGAATCGGAGGCGCTGAGCAAGGGGTTGCGCAAGCGCGGCTTCGTGTTCGTCGGGCCGACCACCATGTTCGCGCTGATGGAGGCGACTGGGATCGTGGATACGCATTTGATGGCGAGCCATCGGCGCGGATGTTCGGGAGTGTGGGAGCGGTAGGGCGCGAGGGCGAGCCGGAAATGAAAAAAGCCGGCATGAGGCCGGCTTTTCAAAACTTGTGGTGCCCAGGAGAGGACTCGGTCACGCCAGCGCGACCCCGGCCTGGCTTGCAAGCCAGGCCTTTCGAGTCCTCCCGCAAAGCGCGCAGGCGCTTTGCTTCCTGGGCTTGAAATGAAAAAAGGCCGGCATAAAGCCGACCTTTTTTAGAACTTGTGGTGCCCAGGAGAGGACTCGAACCTCCACGGTGTTGCCACCGCTAGGACCTGAACCTAGTGCGTCTACCAATTCCGCCACCTGGGCACAAGCTGCATCAAGCAAGACCGCAATCTTAGCATGATGAATGGACGTGTCAACAAGTTTTTGCATCGCCGCGCCGGACGGGCCGCTCGCGGCGGGCCGTCCGCGCTTCGCGGTTTTTGGCGCGGCCACGGGTGATAGAATGGCCCGCAACCTGGCGTCCGATCGTTCGAACCGGACAGGTAAGTCCACGCAACGAGAACAACCATCGACAAGCCCTTGAGCAAGTATCCGTATCCCATTCCGAGCCGCGAGGAAATTCTCGGCGTGCTGCGTACGAGCGACGCACCGCTGGCCGCGAACGACATCGCCGAGGCGCTGTCGATCAAGCGCCAGGAACGCGAGGGTTTCTTCCGGCGCGTCGCCGCCATGGAACGCGACGGCCAGATCCGGCTCGACAAGCGCGGGCATTATCAACTGACCCATCCTTCGAACTTCGTCGCGGGCCGCGTGCAGGGCCATCGCGACGGCTACGGCTTCCTGATCCGCGACGACGGCCAGGACGACCTGTTCCTGCCCAGCGGCGAGATGCAGAAGGTCATGCACAACGATCGCGTGCTCGCGCGGATCGTCGGCTACGACCGTCGCGGCCGCCCGGAAGGGCATGTGGTCGAGGTCACCGATCGCGCCAACAAGCGCGTGATCGGCCGCCTGCTCAACGAGAACGGCGCGCTGATCGTGGCTCCCGAGGACAAGCGGATCGGCCACGACATCCTGATCTCGCAGAACGCCAAGAAGGCCAAGGTCGGCCAGGTGGTGGTGGTCGAGCTGACCGATTTCCCCAGCCGTCATTCGCAGCCGCTCGGCCGCGTGACCGAGGTGCTCGGCGATATCGACGATCCCGGCATGGAGATCGAGATCGCGGTGCGCAAGTACGGCGTGCCGCACGAGTTCAGCCCGGCGGCCCTGGCCGCCTCGGCCGCGCTGCCCGACAAGGTTCGACCGATCGACCTGCGCTACCGCGTGGACCTGCGCGACGTGCCGCTGGTCACGATCGACGGCGAGGACGCGCGCGACTTCGACGATGCCGTCTACTGCGAGCCGATGAAGGTCGGCCGCGGCGACGGCTACCGCCTGATCGTCGCGATCGCCGACGTCTCGCACTACGTGAAGCCGGGCGAGGCGCTCGACGTCGACGCGCTGGAGCGCAGCACCTCGGTGTACTTCCCGCGCCGCGTGATCCCGATGCTGCCCGAGAAGCTGTCCAACGGCCTGTGCTCGCTGAACCCGGCGGTGGACCGCTGCACCCTGGTCTGCGACATGGTGGTGACCGCGCGCGGCGAGGTGAAGGGCTACCAGTTCTACCCGGCCGTGATCCACTCGGCCGCGCGGCTCACCTACACCGAAGTGGCGGCCGTGCTCGGCAACACCAAGGGCCCCGAGGCCGCGCGCCGCGCCGAGCTGCTGCCCTACCTGCAGAATCTCTACGGCGTGTTCAAGGCACTGTTCGCGGCACGCCAGAAGCGTGGCGCGATCGACTTCGACACCACCGAGACCTACATCGTCTGCAATGCGCAGGGCAAGATCGAGCAGATCCTGCCGCGCCAGCGCAACGACGCGCACAAGCTGATCGAGGAATGCATGCTGGCCGCCAACGTCTGCGCGGCCGATTTCATGAAGCGTCACAAGCAGCCGGGCCTGTACCGCATCCACGCGGGCCCGACCGCCGAGAAGCTCGAGAACCTGCGTTCCTTCCTGCGCGGCATGGGGCTCACGCTGGGCGGCGGCGATACCCCGCACGCCAGCGACTACGCCGCGCTGATGGCGAAGATCCGCGACCGGCCCGATGCGCAAATGCTGCAGCCGATGCTGCTGCGCTCGATGCAGCAGGCCGTCTACAGCCCGGACAATATCGGCCACTTCGGTCTCGCCTACGATGCCTACGCGCATTTCACGAGCCCGATCCGCCGCTATCCCGACTTGCTCACGCACCGCGCGATCTACGCGATCCTGTCGGGCCAGAAGTACACACCCAAGGCGCCCGAGGGCGTCGAGCTGAACACGGCGATCTCGCCGCGTGCCCGCGCGATGCAGAAGGAAGACGACGCCGCGCGCAATCGCACCCGCAGCAACAACGCGATCTGGGACGAGCTCGGCCTGCATTGCTCGGCCAACGAGCGCCGCGCCGATGAAGCCTCGCGCGACGTCGAGGCCTGGCTCAAGTGCTATTTCATGCGCGACAAGCTCGGCGAGGAATACGGCGGGATGGTCAACGGCGTGACGCCGTTCGGCATCTTCGTGCAGCTCGACACGCTGTTCATCGAAGGGCTGGTGCACGTCACCGAGCTCGGCTCCGACTACTTCCAGTACGACGAGATCAAGAACGAACTGCGCGGCGAGCGCACCGGCATCCGCTACCGGCTCTCCGACCGCGTGCGCGTGCAGGTCAGCCGTGTCGATCTCGATGCACGCAAGATCGACTTCCGCCTGGTGCGCGACACGCCCGTGAAGACGCCGCGCGGGCCAGCGCCGACGCCGACTGCGGCCGAGCGCGGCGGTGCGCGCGTGCGGGCGATGCCGGGCATCACCTCGAGCGAGGACGAGCTGCCGGCACGTCGCAAGAAGCCCGTCGCGAGCCCGAGCGCGCCGGCCGCCAAGGAAGCGCGTCCCGCGCATCCCGCCGCGAAGAAGAAGGGCGGGCCGGCCTCGAAGTCGCCGGCCAAGAAGGCGCGACCGCGCAAGAAATATTGATGCCGCGGCCGGCGCCAGAAGGTGCCGGCCCGTCGAGCCGAAGCCCAGAAGACGCCGCGTTGTCCGGCCCGCCGCCGGTCACGCGGCGCTTGCGTTTTACCATTGCGCGATGCGCGCCGAGCGCGCCGCGCCCAGATGAAGGTAGCTCCAGTCATGTCACGTTTGAAGGTTCTCTACGGTTTTCACGCGGTCACCGCGCGGCTGCGCCACGATGCGTCGACGGTCGCCGAGGTCTTGTACGACCAGACGCGGCGCGATCGCCGCATGATCGATTTCCTCGCCACCGCGAAGGAGGCCGGGGTCCGGCTGATCGCGGCCGACGAGACGCGCCTCTGGGGGCTCGCGCATACCGCGCGCCACCAGGGCGTGGTGGCGCGCGTCGAGGACCTGCCGCTCGCGCAGAACCTGGCCGAGCTGCTCGACGGCATCCAGGGCCCGGCGCTGCTGCTGGTGCTCGACGGCGTGACCGATCCGCATAATCTCGGCGCCTGCCTGCGGGTGGCCGACGCGGCCGGCGCGCATGCCATCATCGCGCCGCGCGACCGCGCGGTCGGCCTCAACGCGACGGCGGCCAAGGTCGCCAGCGGCGCCGCCGACACGGTGCCCTACATCACCGTCACCAACCTGGCGCGCGCGCTGCGCGAGCTCAAGGATGCCGGCGTGTGGGTGATCGGCACCGCCGACGAGGCCGGCGCGAGCCTCTACGAGACCAAGCTGGACGGCCCGGTCGCGCTGGTGATGGGCGCCGAGGGCGAGGGCATGCGCCGTCTCACGCGCGACACCTGCGACGACGTGATGAACATCCCGATGGCCGGCAGCGTCGAGAGCCTGAACGTCTCGGTGGCCAGCGGCGTGTGCCTGTACGAGGCGGTGCGCCAGCGTCGCGCGGCGCTCGCGAAGTAAGCGCGCACGGCGAGGAGCGCGCGCGATGATGAAATCGCTTGCCCCGATCGCCACGGCGGCGCGGCTCGCCCGCGTGGCCGGCGCGCGGGCCGCGTTCGCCTCGCGGGTGCTGGCGTTCGGCTGCGCGGCGGCCTTGCTCGCCGCCTGCGCCTCGCCGACGCTGGTCGATCGCGATGGTTACGTCGCCGATACGAGCCACCCGGCGCGCGGCACCGATTCGCGCGTGCGCTTCCTGGTGCTGCACTACACGGAGTCGGACGACCAGCGCGCGCTGTTCGTGCTGACCCACAACGAGGTCAGCGCGCACTACCTGGTGCCGAGCCATCCGCCGCGCCGCAACGGCGAGCCGGTGGTGCTGCAGCTGGTGCCCGAGAACCAGCGCGCCTGGCATGCCGGCGTCAGCGACTGGCAGGGCACCACCGAACTCAACGCGGCCTCGATCGGCATCGAGATCGTCAACGCCGGCCCGCTCGACGCACCGGCCAATCGTCATTGGCAGCCTTATGCGCCGGACCAGATCGAGGCCGTGGTGAAGCTGGCGAAGGACATCGTCACGCGCTACGGCATCCCGCCCACGCGCGTGGTCGCCCATAGCGACATCGCCCCGCAGCGCAAGATCGATCCGGGCCCGGCCTTCCCGTGGCAGGCGCTGGCGCGCGCCGGCATCGGCGCCTGGCCCGACGATGCGACCGTGGCGGCCAGGCTGGCCGGCCGTGCGCCGGGCGACCCGGCCGACGTGCGCGGCCTGCAACTGAAGCTGGCGCGCTACGGCTACGAGGTGGCCACCGACGGCGTGCTCGACGCGCGCACGCGGCGCGTGTTCGCGGCCTTCCAGATGCATTTCCGTCCCGCCGACTATTCGGGCAACCCGGACGCGCAGACCGATGCGATCGCGCAGGCCCTGCTCGACAAGTATTTTCCCGGCGCGGCACCCTCGGCCGGCATCACGCCCCCCGCGTCGGCACCGGCATCCGCGCCGGCCGGCGTCGAACCCGAGGCGCCCTGATTCAAGGTAGCGCGAGCAGCGGGCCGCCGTGCCTGTCGCGCCGATGCCGCGCGGCGGACGAAAATCGACGCCGCGTCGGACGACTCCGGTAAACTCGCGTCTTTTCGCAATCAGCGCTTTACCTCCCCATGACTCAAGACGAACTCAAACGCCTGGTCGGCCAGGCCGCCGCCGATTACGTGCTGGAAAACGTGCCGGAAGGCTCGGTGATCGGTGTCGGCACCGGTTCCACCGCGAACTGCTTCATCGACGCCCTGGCCGCGATCAAGACGCGCTACCGCGGCGCCGTGTCGAGCTCGATCGCCACCACGCAGCGCCTGGAATCGCACGGCATCCGCGTGTTCGACCTGAACGAGATCGAAGGCCTGCAGGTGTATGTCGACGGCGCCGACGAGATCGACGCGAGCGGCGCGATGATCAAGGGCGGCGGCGGGGCACTGACGCGCGAGAAGATCGTCGCCTCGGTATCGGGTAGCTTCGTGTGCATCGCCGACGCCAGCAAGCGGGTGGCCACGCTCGGCGCCTTCCCGCTGCCGGTCGAGGTGGTGCCGATGGCGCGCACCGCGATCGGCCGCCGCCTGGCGGCGCTCGGCGGCGTGCCGGTGCTGCGCGTGACGAAGGACGGCGCGCCGTTCCTGACCGACAACGGCAACGAGATCCTCGACGTGAAGGGCCTCGCGATCAGCGAGCCCCGCGCGCTGGAGGCGACCATCAACGGCTGGCCCGGCGTGGTGACGGTGGGCCTGTTCGCCGAGCGCGGCGCGGACCTCTGCCTGCTCGGCGGCGAAACCGGCGTGGAAACGATCGATTACCGCTCGCGTTAAACAGGGATTTAAAAACCTCGGGGCGCGGCGCGATTCCACAAAACAACGAATCGCCGGCGCCCTGAAACCCGCAAACGTTTTGCGATCCTGATAAATCGCCCGACGGCCTTTTCCAGGCCTGTCGGGCTTTTTTTTGCTATAGGATGTCTAATCGAAATCGTAAGAGGGATTACCCTGTCAGGTGTTTACCAGATAGCGTTGTGATCGCGAACTCAGCAACGTATCGAACATAAGAACAATCGGATTCGCGAGCAGTTTCTGATCGAGAGAGTAAATGGGGCCGGGCCGGACTGCGGGGGCAGCACGCCAACACAGATACGTCGTAACGGGGAGGTCTCGTATGGAACAGCCAAAAGACAAAGAAAGGTCGCTCGTCAGCAAGGTCATGGACGGGCTCGTGACAGGGATAGTGGAGGACAAGTACGGCGGAATCCTGCCGCCGCAGGACGTGCTGTCGAAGGATTTCGACGTCAGCCGGACGGTGATGCGGGAAGCGCTCTCGATGCTGCTCGCGCGCGACATGCTCGACGTGCGGCCCAAGGTCGGCACGCGGGTGCGGCCGATGCGCGACTGGCGCATGATCGACGAGGACGTGGTGAACTGGCGCTTTCGCGCCAAGCCCGATCCGCAGTTCATGCGCGACGTGCTCGAGTTCCGCATGCTGATCGAACCGCGCGCGGCCGGGCAGGCGGCCGAGCGTGCCAATGCGGCCGAGATCGCCGGCATTCGCGAGGCCTTCGAGGCCTTCCGCTCGCTGCAGGCGGGCGAGGCCGGCTACGACGAGGCCGACGAGCGGCTGCATGCCCGCATCGTCCACGCCAGCGGCAACCAGTTCTATCAGCAGATGAGCGCGATCATCGTCGGTGCCTTGCGGCTGGTGCGCCAGCAGGTGGCGGCCCACGAGGGCGCGCACGATCGCCTGCTGGAACTGCACGGGCGCATCGTCAGCGCGATCGAGCAGCGCGACGCGCGCGCGGCGGAAAGTGCCTCGCGCGAGCTGATCGACATGACCACCGAGGCGCCGGCCGGCGTCGCGCTCGAGGCGCGCGCGCACGGCTGAACCGGAACGGAAGGAAGGCGGGCTGCCGTGCAAGGCGGCGGCCCGTTATCATGACGGCTCGCCGCCGGCCCGGCCGGCGTGGCAGTTCCGCTTCCTTCCGATTCCCATGAGCCTTTCCTCTTCCCAATCGAACCCGGCGATTCGCACGATTCGTTTCGGCATCGTCGGTGCCGGCGCGATCGCGCGCCGCTTCGCGCAATCGCTGCAGCACGTGGCGGGCGCCACGCTCACCCACGTCTGGGCGCGCCGCGCCGAAGCGGCCGCCGGCTTCTGCGCCGAGCTCGGCGGCTCGCCGGTGGCGAGCTTCGAGGCGCTCTGCGCATCCGATCTCGACGCGATCTACATCGCCACCCACAACGACAGCCATGCCGCCTATGCGCTGGCCGCGCTCGCGGCCGGCAAGGCCGTGCTCTGCGAGAAGCCGGCCACCGTCAACGCGCGCGAGCTCGACACGGTGCTGGCGGCCGCGAAGTCGGCCGGGCTGCTGTTCATGGAGGCGATGAAGCCGCCGTTCTATCCGCTGTACCGGCGCCTGCGCGAGCACCTGGCGCAGGATCCGGTCGGTCCGATCCGGCTGGTGCGGGCAGGCTGCTCGATCGCGACGGTGCCGGCCGATCATCCCAGCTTCAGCTTCGAGGGCGCGGGCGGCGCGCTGCTCGATATCGGCATCTACGAGATGTTCCTGGCGGTCGACTGGCTCGGCGAGCCGCTCGAGGTGCAGACGCTGGGCCGGCTCGGCACGACCGGCGTCGACCTGTTCGCGAGCCTGAACAGCCGCCACGAGCAGGGCATCGCGCAATTGTTCTGCGGGCTGGACCTTGCGGGGCGCGGCGACGCGCTGCTGGCCGCCGAGGGCGGCACCGTGACGATCCACGAGAACTGGTGGAACCCGGCCAAGGCGACGATCCGCTATGTCGACGGCCGGGTGGTCGAGCTCGACGAACCGTTCTCGGGCGGCGGCCTCAACTACGAGACCGAGCACTTCTGCGCGCTGCTGCGCGAGGGGCTGACCGAGAGCCCGGTGATGACGCACGCGCATTCGCGTCGCATGATCGCGATGAGCGATGCCGCGCGGGCGGCGCTCGGCGTGCGTTTCGCGGCGGACCGGGATTCCGGCGCGGCTTGAGCGAGAGGGTGAGCGAAGGGGCGAGCGAGCCAGGCTCGCTCGCGCGACTTCAGTGGCGAGTCGGCAGGGCGAGCCGGCGTTCCCACCAGCGCTGCACCCATTCGAGCACTTGGCAGAGCACCCAGTAGACGGCAGCCGCGGCCAGGTAGAGCGGCAGCGGCTGGTAGGTCGAGGCGATGATTTCCTGGGCGCTGCGCAGCAGCTCGGTGACGGTGATCACCGATACCAGCGAGGTGTCCTTGATCAGGCTGATCAGGCTGTTCGACAGGCTCGGCACGGCAATGCGCAGCGCCTGCGGGCCGATCACGTAGCGCAGCGTCTGCCCCCAGGACAGGCCCAGGCTGTACGAGGCGAGCCACTGGCCGCTCTCGATGCCGAGGATCGCGCCGCGCATGCTTTCGGACATGTAGGCCGCGACGTTGGCCGACAGCGCGATCACGCCGGCCGGCGTCGGATCGAGCGAGATGCCCAGGCTCGGCAGGCCGTAGTAGATCACGAAGATCTGCACCAGCAGTGGCGTGCCGCGCATCAGGCTCACGTAGATGCGCGCGATCGCGTTCAGCACGCGGTTGCGGGCGATGCCCATCAGCGCCAGCACCACGGCGAGGACGAGGCCGAACACCATCGACAGGACGGCGAACTTGACGGTCAGGACCGCGCCCTGCGCAAGCACGGGCAGCGAATCGACGAGCAGGGATGGGATCGACATGTGGGGCGGTTGGGGCGGGCGCGAAAAGCGCAATAATAAACCGAGCGGAAACAAAACGAAGGGCGGCATCGTTACCGATGCCGCCCTTCGTCGTCACGCGTGCCGCTTTACTTGAGCGGCTTCGAGACGTCGATGCCGAACCACTTGTCCGAGATCTTCGTGAAGGTGCCGTCGGCCTCGAGCTGGGTCATCGCGTCGTCGATCGCCTTGGCGAACTTCGGATTGCCCTTCTTGAACGGGATCGCCGAAGGCTGGCCGGCTTCCAGCGTCGCGCCGGTGCGCAGCGGCAGCTGCGAGTTCTTCAGCAGGTAGGCCAGCATCAGGCGGTCGTTGAGTGCCGCGTCCAGGCGGCCGGCGGCCAGGTCGCGCAGGTACTCGGGCGCGCCCGGGTAGGTCTTGACGTCGATGCCGGGCACCGACTTGGCCATGTCCATGTAGTTGGTGCCGAGGCCGACGCCGAGCTTCTTGCCCTTCAGCTCGTCGAGCGACTTGAAGTTGCGCGTGTCGTCCTTGCGCTGGATCAGCTGCGCGGCCGAGTAGGTATAGGCCGGGGAGAAGTCCAGCACTTCCTTGCGCTTGTCGGTCACGCCCACCTGGTTCACGATCACGTCGAACTTGCCCGCCTGCAGGCCGGCGATGATGCCGCTCCATTCGGTGGTGACGAATTCCGGCTTGAGGCCGAGCTTGGCGGCCACGGCCTTGGCGATGTCGACGTCGTAGCCGACCAGCTCGCCCGACGGCGCCTTCGAGTTGAACGGCGGGAAGGTGCCCTCCAGGCCGATGCGCAGCGTGCCGCGCTGCTTGGCCTCGTCGAGCAGGTCGGCCGCGTGGGAGGTGGCGGCGACGAACGAGGCGCCGATCAGGGCGGCGGTCAGGAGCTTCTTCAGCGACACAATCTTCATTCTTTACCCTGTAATGCCCGCAGCAGGCGTTGACGACAGGCAGGCATCATAGCGATGAGGCAATCGATGTCTAACTATCGTTTGTCTATTTCTATATAACCGGTTTCAGCCGCGCGCGATCGCCTTCACGCAATCGGCCACCAGCGGCGGACCGCGATAGATGAAGCCCGTGTAGAGCTGCACCAGGGCGGCACCGGCGGCGAGTTTCGCACGCGCGTCCTCGCCCGAAAAGATGCCGCCAACCCCAATGATCGGCACCGCCGCGCCGAGTTCGGCGTGCAGCTTGCGGATCACCTCGTTGGAGGCCTCGAACACCGGGCGGCCCGACAGGCCGCCGGTTTCCTCGGCATGCGGCAGGCCCTGCACGGCGCTGCGCGAGAGCGTGGTGTTGGTGGCGATCACCGCCTCGATCCGGTGGCGCAGCAGCAGCGCGGCGATTTCCTTGACCTGCTCGTCGTCGAGATCGGGGGCGATCTTCAGCGCGAGCGGCACCAGCTTGCCGTGCAGGTCGGCCAGGCGCGCCTGCTTGTCCTTGAGCGCGGCGAGCAGCGCGTCGAGCTCGTCGGTGCCTTGCAACTGGCGCAGGTTCTTGGTGTTCGGCGAGGAGATGTTGATCGTCACGTAGCTCGCGAACGGGTAGACGCGCTCGAGGCAGTAGAGATAGTCCTCGGCCGCGCGCTCGATCGGCGTGTCGGCGTTCTTGCCGATGTTCAGGCCCAGCACGCCGCGATAGCGGGCCGCCTGTACGTTCTTCACGAACTGGTCGACACCGTGGTTGTTGAAGCCCATCCGGTTGATCACCGCGTTCGCCTCGGGCAGGCGGAAGATGCGCGGGCGCGGATTGCCCGGCTGCGCGCGCGGCGTGACCGTGCCGACCTCGATGAAGCCGAAGCCGAGCGCGGCCAGGCCGTCGATGCAGGCGCCGTCCTTGTCGAGTCCCGCCGCGAGCCCGACCGGGTTGCGGAACGTGAGGCCCATCACGGTGCGCGGCACCTCCGGCACGCTGGGCGCGAGCAGGCTTGCGAGGCCGGTGCGGCCGGCGGCGCCGAGCATGCGCAGCGTCAGGTGGTGGGCATCTTCGGCGTCCATCTTGAACAGGGACGCGCGGGCGAGCGGATAAAGGGAGCTGAACACGACGAGGGGGCCGGGGCCGGAAATGGATAACCCGGCATTTTAACCGAACGCGACCGGCGTTCGGCCAGCCCGTGCCTCAGCGCTGGCCGCCGATGCCGCCGATGCCACCGGGTAAGGGCGCGCGGGCCAGCGCCGCGTCGACGGGGGGCAGGTTCACGGTGGCCGGGTCGAGCGGCCGCCAGCGTCCGTCGACCAGGCCCTCGAGCGGGCGGAAGTTCGCCTTGTAGGCCATCTTCTGGCTCTCGCGGATCCAGTAGCCGAGATAGACGTAGGGCAGGCGCAGGCTGCGTGCCTGCTCGATCTGCCAGAGGATGTTGTAGGTGCCGTAGCTGCGGCGCGGGTCTTCCGGCTCGAAGAAGGTGTAGACCGAGGACAGGCCGTCGCCGAGGATGTCGATCATGCTGATCATGCGCAGCGTGCCGGGCGCGTCGACTGGCTGGCCGTCGCGGTCCGCCGTCTCGGCTGGGCTCGCGTCGCGGAATTCGACCAGCCGTGAATTGATCCGGCTCTGCAGCAGGAACTGCTCGTACTGGTCGCGACTGTCGCGATCCATGCCGCCGCCCGCGTGCCGCGCCGACTGGTAGCGCATGTAGAGCGCGTAGTGCTCCTCGTCGTAGTGCAGCGGCGAGACGGTCGCCACCAGGCCGCGATGCCGGCTCCACATCTTGCGCTGGGTGCGGTTCGGCTCGAAGGCGTCGACCGGCACGCGCACCGGGATGCAGGCTCGGCAGCCGTCGCAGTAGGGGCGATAGGTGAACACGCCCGAGCGGCGAAAGCCGGCCTTGACGAGTTCGGTGTAGATGTCGGAATTGATCAGGTGGCTGGGCGTGGCGACCTGCGAGCGGGCCACGCGGCCATCGAGATAACTGCAGGGGTAGGGCGCCGTTGCATAGAACTGCAGGGCCGAAAGCGGTGAAAGCGGCAACTCGGTGGGATGAGTCATGGGCAGCTCTCGAGGCGGAGGTTCGCGTCAGCGGGCCCGGCGCAGATCGCCGGACCGCAGTGCGTGCCGAGCCGGACCCGAACGGATCCCGCAGGCGGGCCCGGCGTGGCGGCTCACCACGCGCGAGGCGCGTGCGGCAGCCGACGCGGGACGCGGCGCGAACGGGGGACGAATCGTCAGGGTGGGCATCGGATGTCTTGTCGGATGGTGCCGGCCTCGGCGAGCGCCGGCCGGTCGGATGACGACAAAGGTAACATGAAAAATACCGCCGTGAGGAGGGGGCGGCGCGGGCTTCGGCGGCATCGTCGCGAGCAGGCTTGCCGCGCGTTGCGGGCCGCGCCCGGCGCCTGTTGCGCGGTAGTGTGAAGGCGCGAGGCGGGAACGTGAATGGATTGGGGCGGCGGCCGAACTCGCGCCTCGCGCGTTGCGCGCGGCGGGTCAGTCCTGGGCGGCGGAGCCGGTCAGTCGCGCGAGCACCTGCTTGTCGAAGCGCCAGGGGATCGGCGCGCGGCCGACGTTGTCTCGCACATGCGCGACGAACTCGCGGCGATCGATCTCGCGGCCGCCGAGCGAAGCCAGGTGCGCGGTGTTCTGCTGGCAGTCGATCATCGTCACCTGGTGCGCGAGCAGGTGCGCGACCAGGCCGGCGAGCGCGATCTTCGAGGCGTCGCTGGCCTTCGCGAACATCGACTCGCCGAAGAACATGGTGCCGAAGGCTACGCCATAGAGCCCGCCGACGCGCTCGCCGTCGAGCCAGGTCTCGATGCTGTGGGCGTGCCCGTCGCGATGCAGCGCGCTGTAGGCGGCGACGATCTCGTCGGTGATCCAGGTGCCGCGCTGGCCTTCGCGCGGTGCCTGCGCGCAGGCACGCATCACGGCGGGAAAATCGTGGTCGACGCGGATCTCCCAGCGCGTGTCGCGCAGCACGCGGCGCAGCGTCTTGCGAAACGTGACGGAGACGCGGAACTCGGCCGGCGCCAGGACCATGCGCGGATCGGGGCTCCACCACAGCACGGGCTGGCCGTCGGAATACCAGGGGAAGATGCCGCGATGATAGGCCTCGGCCACGCGCTCGGGCCGCAGCTCGGCGCTCGCGGCGAGCAGGCCCGGTGCGCCGCTGGCGGGGCCGAGCGCCTGTTCGACGCTCGGGAAGGGATCGTCGGCCGCGAGCCAGGGGACCATGCGGCGCCCGTCAGCCGTTGCGCAGCGAGCGGAAGATGTCGCCGGTGTGAACGCCGAAGCTGCCGGCGGCGCGGTCGGCGAAGAACAGGCGCAGGGTCTGGCTGACGGTCGGGAAGGCGATGTCGTCCCAGGGAATCTCGGCCTCGTCGAACAGGCGCACCTCCAGGCTTTCCTCGCCGGCCTCGTACTCGGGGCCGGTCAGGCGCGCCAGGTAGAACAGATGGACCTGGTGCACGTGCGGAACGTTCAGCAGCGTGAACAGGTTCTGCACCTCGACGTGCGCGCCCGCTTCCTCGAGCGTCTCGCGCGCGGCGGCCTCGGAGGTCGTCTCCCCCATCTCCATGAAGCCCGCCGGCAGCGTCCAGTAGCCGTGGCGCGGCTCGATCGCGCGCCGGCACAGCAGCACCTGATCGCCCCACACCGGCACCGTGCCGACCACGTTGCGCGGATTCTGGTAGTGGATCGTGCCGCATTGGTCGCAGACGAAGCGTTCGCGGTTGTCGCCGGAAGGGATGCGCGAGATGACTTCGTGGCCGCAGACTGAGCAGAATTTCATAGGGATGGGGAGCGAAAAGGTGATGCGAGTGTATCACCGGGCGGGGGCATTCTCGAACGCTCGGAATGCGCCGCGAAGCATGTCGGCGCGATGTCTTCGAGGCGATTCGTGCCGGTCGGTCGCTGCGGCGGATGAACCGCCGAGGATAGCGGAAGGGACGCCGAAAAAGAAAATGGGCCACCAGCCTCAAGTGCCGTGACCCATCATCTGTCCAACTTGGTTGCGGGGGTAGGATTTGAACCTACGACCTTCGGGTTATGAGCCCGACGAGCTGCCAGACTGCTCCACCCCGCGTCCGTCAGAAGAATTAAATTATATGGGCTTCTCGAAGTTCGTGCAAGCGTTTTATCTGTCCCCGTCATCTCGCCGTTGGCGAGGGGCGCTGGGCTAGAATCTCCCGGAGGTTTCCGATCCTTCCCATCACGTGGCAGGGCAGCGTGCGCCGATGCGCGCAGCTCACGATGCCTGCCCATCTCGACGCCTGCTTATGGACTTCGCACACGATCTGCAATCGATCCTGGTTCAGGAACACACCCTGGTCTTTCCCCGATTCGACACGGCCCGCGCCTGGACGCTCGGCACGCGTCTGCGCGAGATGGCGGTGGCGCGCGGCCACGCTGTGGCCATCGAGATCGCCGGCTTCGGCCTGCCGCTGTTCTTCGCGGCGCTCGAGGGCGCCACGCCCGACAACGTCGCCTGGGTCGCGCGCAAGCGCAACACGGTCGCGCACTTCCGGCGCAGCTCCTACGCGATCGGCCTGCGCATGAAGCAGGCCGGCACCACGCTGGCCGAGAAGCACGGCCTGCCCGATACCGAATACGCCTCGCATGGCGGCGCGTTTCCGCTGACGGTGGCGGGCGCCGGCGTGATCGGCACGATCACCGTCTCGGGGCTGCCGCAGCGCGCCGATCACGAGTTGGTGGTCGAGGCCTTGTGCGCCGAGCTCGGCCATGACTATGCCGCGCTCGCGCTGGCCGGGGAGTAATCGATCATGAAGCTGCCCGCCTATGCCTGGCTCGCCATCGCGATCGTCGCCGAGGTGATCGGCACCTCCGCCTTGCGCGCTTCCGAAGGGTTCACCCGCCTGCTGCCGACCGTGATCGTGATCGCCGGTTACGGCGTCGCGTTCTACGGGCTGTCGCTCACGCTCAAGAGCATGCCGGTCGGCATCGTCTACGCGATCTGGTCCGGCGCCGGCATCGTGCTGATCACGCTGGTGGCGATCGTGCTGTATCGCCAGGTACCCGACCTGCCGGCCGTGATCGGCCTCGCGTTGATCATCGCCGGCGTGGTGGTGCTGAACCTGTTCTCGAAGATGCAGGCGCACTGATCGGGAGGTTTCGGCGTTCCTGGGCCGTCGATACGCATCCGCTGCGTGATCGAGCCGTGTAGCCAGGAGAGAGCGGGGAGAGCGCAGGGCGGCGCGGCCGGCATGATCATCCGGTGCCGCGCTTGGTCGAGCGAGCGGCGTGCCGCTCAGTCCTCGTAATCGTCGTCGGACATGAAGGCGCGCATGAACACCAGCGCCCCCCAGCCCCAGATCGCATTGGCCGCGAAGCCCACCGCCAGCGGCGAGAGCATGTTGCCGGCCGGCCAGATGCCGCGCAGCGGATCGATCGCGAACACGCGCGCCGCGGTCGGCACGATGCCGCCGAACACCAGCGCCTGGATCCACGGCGCGCGCCGCTCGGGCGCGACGCGCAGCAGCCAGGCCATCAGGATCGCCCAGCACGCGCTGATCAGCGCGTTGACGATGAACTCCGGCATGCCGAACGGCAGGAACGGCTCGACCGAGAAGCCGGCCGTCTCGATCAGCCCGGCCGCGTGCAGCAGGGCGAGCGTCGCTTCGCGGAAGAACAGGGCGGCGAGGAAGCCGGACAGGAACGGCAGGATGACTTTCTGCATCGGAGCGAGCTAGGGCGCGCGCGGCGCCGGGCCGGGTGCGTGGGTTGGTCGGATTCGGGTTCGCCATTATAGAGGGGCGAGTCGGGGTCCGACCGCCCGCGCGCCGCGATATTCGCTGCAGCAGCGCGCAAATCACGAAAGCGGAAAACCTAAGCTCAAAAAAATCGTTCCTAAACGATGCCCCCCTCCCTAGACTGATTTCCCAGAGACGGTAAAGCCCGTCTTCCCGTGCACGGCGAGCTCGGCCGCCGCGCGCTTCGATCCGGTTTCGATCCGGCGAGACCCATTCCCGGCAGACGATCCTGTTCGGTGCCCAATTGGCGCCGAGGGCCTCGCTTTGCCCGAATTTTTGCAAGAACAGTCAGGCAGGAGCAGCAGATGAATGTGTTCTGGTTTATTCCGACGCACGGCGACAGCCGCTACCTCGGTACCTCCGAAGGCGCGCGCGCGGCCGATTACGATTACTTCAGGCAGGTCGCCGTGGCGGCCGACACGCTCGGCTACGAAGGCGTGCTGCTGCCGACCGGCCGTTCCTGCGAGGACGCGTGGGTGGTCGCCTCGAGCCTGATCCCGGCCACCAAGCGCCTGAAGTTCCTGGTCGCGGTGCGGCCCGGGCTGTCCTCGCCGGGGCTGTCGGCGCGCATGGCCTCGACCTTCGACCGGCTCTCGGAAGGGCGCCTGCTGATCAACGTGGTGACCGGCGGCGATACCGCCGAGCTCGAGGGTGACGGCGTGTTCGTCGACCACGATACGCGCTACCAGATCACCGACGAATTCCTGCATATCTGGCGCGAGCTGCTGGCGAAATCGCACCAGGACGGCACGGTCGATTTCGACGGCAGGCACCTGCAGTCGAAGGGCGGCAAGCTGCTCTATCCGCCGGTCCAGGACCCGCATCCGCCGCTGTGGTTCGGCGGCTCGTCGCCTGCGGCGCACCAGATCGCGGCCGACCATATCGATACCTACCTGACCTGGGGCGAGCCGCCCGAGGCGGTGGCGAAGAAGATCGCCGACATTCGGGCGCGTGCCGAGGCGCGCGGCCGCAAGATCAAGTTCGGGATTCGCCTGCACGTGATCGTGCGCGAGACCGAGGAAGAGGCCTGGGCCGATGCCGACAAGCTGATCAGCCGCCTCGACGACGCCACCATCGCGCGGGCTCAACAGGCCTTCGCGAAGATGGATTCGGAAGGGCAGCGCCGGATGGCCGCGCTGCACGGCGGCAAGCGCGGTTCGCGCCAGGACCTGGAGGTCTATCCGAACCTGTGGGCCGGCGTCGGCCTGGTGCGCGGCGGCGCCGGCACGGCCCTGGTCGGCAGCGCCGAGCAGGTGGCCGAGCGCATGCGCGAGTACGAGGCGCTCGGCATCGAGACCTTCATCCTGTCGGGCTACCCGCATCTCGAGGAGTCTTATCGTTTTGCCGAGCTGGTGTTCCCGCTGATCAAGGGCGAGAGCGCCACGCGCCGCAGCGGGCCGTTGTCGGGGCCGTTCGGTGAGGTGGTCGGCAATCATTACGCGCCCAAGGCGAGCCAGAGCTGAGGGAGGCGCGCATGGCAACTCCTGCACTGCAGACTCAGGCCCGGTCCCGCTCGATCGGCCGCGGCGTGGCACGACGCGGCTGGCGCGCGATCGCCCCCTGGCTGGTACCGATCGGCCTGATCGTGGCCTGGGAACTGGCCGCGCGTACCGGCGCACTGTCCACCCGCGTGCTGCCCGAGCCGCTCGCGGTGGTGCGCGCGGCCTGGTCGCTGATCGAATCGGGCGACATGTGGGCCAACGTCAAGGTCAGCACCTGGCGCGCGCTGGTCGGCTTCGCGATCGGCGGCGGCGTGGGCCTGGTGCTCGGCCTCGCCACCGGGCTGTCGAAGGCCGCCGAGGTCGCGCTCGATTCGACCATCCAGATGATCCGCAACATCCCCGCGCTGGCGATGATCCCGCTGGTGATCCTGTGGTTCGGCATCGACGAGAAGGCCAAGCTGTTCCTGGTCTCGCTCGGCGTGTTCTTCCCGATCTACATCAACACCTACCACGGGATCCGCTCGGTGGACGCGAACCTGATCGAGATGGCCAAGAGCTACGGCGTGAAGGGCTTCGCGCTCTACCGCGACGTGATCCTGCCCGGCGCGCTGCCGTCGATCCTGGTCGGCGTGCGTTTCGCGCTCGGCCTGATGTGGGTGATGCTGATCGTGGCCGAGACCATCTCGGCGCAATCGGGCATCGGCTACATGACGATGAACGCGCGCGAATTCCTGCAAACCGATGTGGTGGTGGTCGGCATCCTGCTGTACGCGATCCTCGGCAAGCTCGCCGACGTGCTCGCCAAGTGGCTCGAACGCGCGACGCTGCGCTGGCACCCCGCGTATCAACCGGGAGCCAAGTCATGAATGCGAGCACCCTGAACCCCGGCCACGGCCCGATCGCCGGCGCCGATCTCGATACCGAACTCGCCCAGTCGCGCCTCCGCGACGGCGACCGCCAGGCGGCGGCCGTGCTCGAGCACGATGCCGGCGCGCACGTGGTGCCGCTCGCGCGGCGCCGCGAGGCGGCGGCGGGCGCGAGCGCGCGCAGCGCCGACCATTCGATCGAGCTGCGCCAGGTCGGCAAGCGCTATGGCGAGCGTGCGGTATTGAGCGACTTCAACCTGTCGATCGAGCGCGGCAGCTTCGTCGCCATCGTCGGGCGCAGCGGCTGCGGCAAGTCCACGCTGTTGCGCCTGATCGCCGAACTCGAGAAGCCGAGCGACGGGGCGCTGGTGAAGCGCAGCGAGACCGGCCAGGCGCTCGACACGCGGATCATGTTCCAGGACGCGCGCCTGCTGCCCTGGAAGACCGTGCTGCAGAACGTGATGCTCGGCCTCGGCCGCCGTTCGCGCGAGGACGCGCGCGCCGTGCTCGACGAGGTGGGCCTGCTCGAACGCGCCAACGACTGGCCGGCGCAGTTGTCGGGCGGCCAGCGCCAGCGCGTGGCGCTGGCGCGCGCGCTGGTGCATCGCCCGCAACTGCTGCTGCTTGACGAGCCACTCGGCGCGCTCGACGCGCTCACCCGCATCGAGATGCATGCGCTGATCGAGCGTCTCTGGCGCGAGCATCGCTTCACCGCGCTGCTGGTCACGCATGACGTGCAGGAAGCCGTCGCGCTCGGCGACCGGATCCTGCTGATCGAGTCGGGAAAGATCGCGCTCGACCAGCCGGTGCCGCTCGAACGACCGCGCGCGCGGGCCTCGGCGGCCTTCGCCGCGCTCGAGGATCGCGTGCTGCGACGCGTGCTCGAGGGCGGCCCCGTGGTCGACGCGCCCGATGCCTTCGAGGCGCCGGCCCCCGCAACCCGTATCCGCTGGGCGGTCTGACGCTGCCCGGCCCCGTTTCACCGAACCTATCGGAGCCAATCAATGAGCATCATCGCCATCAACGTACGCAACCAGTTCAAGGGCAAGGTCAAGGAAATCATCCGTGGGCCGGTGGTATCCGAGGTCGACGTCGACACGCCCTTCGGCATCGTCACCTCGGTGATCACCACGCGCTCGGTGGACGAGCTCGAACTGAAGGTCGGCGCCGAAGTGGTCGCGCTGGTGAAGTCGACCGAGGTGTCGATCGCGCGTCTCTGAGGCCGTGCGCGGGCGGCCAGCCCGCTGCCGGCGAGGGGCTGTCATGCGAAGAAGGGACGGGGCGCGCGCTTTGCGGCCCCGTTTTTCGTTTTATCAGTCGCGGTGCTTCATATTGAGGTGCTAGGATGAAATCTCCTTCACGGCGGAGATTTCGATGCTGCCCTCACTCAGTCCTGACGCGATCGACGCGTTGAAATGGATCGACCGGTTCGGCGCCGCGCGGCCCGTGCCGATCGAATATGTCCCCGTGATCGATGCGCTGCTCAACGACGGCTATGTGTACCAGGGCCGTCATGGGCATGCCGAACTGACCGACGACGGCCTGGCCGTGCTGTCGGAATCATCGGAATGACCGGTTTTCGATCGAGGAGGCTCGGGAGAATGAAGATGGATATCACAGGGCGAGACCTCGGCGGCTATGTCGAGGCGTACAAGGGCTACCGGCTGGAAGTGAAGACCGAGCAGGTCTGGGTCGGCGAGAAGGCCCATTACCGCGTGCTGCTCGGCGAGGCCGAGGTGATCGGTTGGCGGCTGGTGCATGTCGACGGCGTCTGGCTCAGCGAGCGCAGCGTGGTCGACCAGGTGCTGGCGCTGGCGCGCGGGGCGGTGGATCGGGAGTTGTCGGGCGGGGCGCAGGCGGCCTGAACCAGCCTAAGCCCGGCGTGAGCTGAAAACAAAAACGGCGCCAATCTTTCGATTGGCGCCGCCTTCAACTAGACCCACTTCTGAATTCTTTGGGGTGGCTGATGGGACTCGAACCCACGACGACAGGAATCACAATCCTGGACTCTACCAACTGAGCTACAGCCACCACTGTTTCGTTGCCGTTGTTTTGTTTCAGCAGCGAAGAACAAGATTATATGGACAGGTTTTCGCCTTGTCTAGTCCCTTTTTAAAAATTTTCTGCCGGGACGGCTTCGACGCTGGTTTCGACCGGCGCGCTCAGGTGCGCGCGTGCCTCGGCGAAGATCGCCGCAACGTCGCCGCGCGCCAGGCGCTTGCTGTCCGACAGCACCCGGCGCCAGCCGCGCGCGCCATGCACGCCGCGGTAGAGGCCGAGCGCGTGGCGCACGATCGCGCCCAGGTAGTTGCCGCGCGCGACTTCGTCGATGCAATAGGCGATCAGCCGATCCTCGATTTCCTCGCGCGTCGGCGCCGGGCCGGCGGCGCCGTAGAAGCGCGCGTCGACCTCGGCCAGCACGAAGGGGTTGTGATAGGCCTCGCGGCCCAGCATCACGCCGTCGACGTGCTGCAGGTGCGTCTCGACTTCGTCCAGCGTGGTGATGCCCCCATTGATGAGGATTTCGAGATCGGGGAAATCCTGCTTGAGGCGGTAGGCATAGTCGTACTTGAGCGGCGGGATCTCGCGGTTTTCCTTCGGCGAGAGCCCCTTCAGGATCGCGTTGCGTGCGTGGACGATGAACACCTCGCAGCCTGCTTCGGCGACCGTGCCGACGAAATCGCGCACGAACCCGTAATCCTCGACCGCGTCGACGCCGATCCGGTGCTTGACCGTCACCGGGATCGACACGGCGTCGCGCATCGCCTTCACGCAATCAGCCACCAGCGCCGGTTCGTTCATCAGGCAGGCGCCGAACGCGCCGCGCTGCACGCGCTCGGAAGGGCAGCCGCAGTTGAGGTTGATCTCGTCGTAGCCCCAGTTCTCGCCGAGCCGAGCCGATTTCGCCAGGTCCTCGGGTTCGCTGCCGCCCAATTGCAGGGCGACCGGCGCTTCCTCGGGCGTGAACGCGAGATGGCGCGCGACGTCGCCGTGGAGCAGGGCGCCGGTCGTCACCATTTCGGTATAGAGCCAGGTATGGCGCGAAATCGACCGATGCAGCGACCGGCAGTGGCGGTCGGTCCAGTCCATCATCGGTGCAACCGACAGGCGCCGAGGTGTAGCTTTCATTGAATCTTCCTGCTTTCCAACTGAATCCAGTCGAGTGAATCGGGGCGGTGCGCGGCCGTGCATTGCCTTGCCGCCGGACGGGGTTTCGCGACGGCTTACGGCGCAATGAGGCGCGAAGGCGACATTATAAGACGACGGGAAAATGACGTCCCGAGCCGTTTCCGGCTAGTCGCGATACGCTCGGATGCCTCGATGGCTCGACTCGAAACAGCCACATCCCCCCGAACCCCTGCACGCCCAAGCGAACTTCCGCACCTCGAAATTGATTTCCCGCAAATTCTCACGGAATAGGGCAAAGGATTTTGCGCGGCCTGCCGCTATCCTTCATCACGTAGCTGACTTGCCTCGGCTGCTTTGAGTTTGGCCCGCTTCGTCAAAACCGAAGCGGGCTTTTTTATGCGCGTCGTCAGGGTCGCCAGCGTCGTCTCGTGCGCCTGCCGGCGCCCGAAATGGTGAAAGCCCCGAACCGCGAAGCGGCCGGGGCTTTCTTTGCGATCGATCCTTTGGCACGAGGAGACGACGCTCAGACAGTATAGGTGACGTGCCAACGGCACTTTGCGTTTCGATTGTGCATATTTGTATCGATTGTTAATTCCTCGGATTTAATCCCGGCGCGGCGCCTGCCTAGCCAGCAGGGCAGCCCGATCGCCCGCGCTCAATGCCGCTCAATGCGTTTCGCCGACCGGCGTCAACTGCAGGCCCGGGCCCGGCAAGGGCTCGATTTCGCGCGGATCGAGCGGTTCCCCGCATTCCGAGCAGACCATCACCGGCTTGACCAGATGGCCGCAACTGCGGTGCCGCAGCAGGACCGGCGGCCCCGCGCCTTCGTCCTTCCAGCGATCGCCCCAGGCGGTCAGCGCCAGCAGCACCGGATACAGGTCGCGCCCCTTCTCGGAGAGCTTGTATTCATAGCGCGGCGGGCGTTCCTGGTAGCGCAGCTTGACGAAGATGCCCTCGTCGACGAGCCGCGCCAGCCGCTCGGCCAGCACATGCCTGGTGACGCCGAGCTGAGCCTGGAAGGCATCGAAGCGCCGCACGCCGAAGAAGGCGTTGCGCAGCACCAGCATGGTCCAGCGATCGCCCAGCACGGCCAGCGTGCGTGCCACCGAGCACGGAATCTCGCCCACCTCGTCCCATTTCATACCTGCTCCGATCGACTGCAAAAGTGAGTTCGATTATAGAACGGACACTCGAACCGGCAATCCCCGCGTTGACACTGCCAAACCTGCAAAGAATAATGCGTTCTGTTTTGGAACTAACTACGGCATTGTTCCCGCCGGACCACGAGGAGAAACGCCATGAAACCGCTCGATTTTTCCGGTATCGACTTGCTGCGCGCCGCCCAGGCCGGGAACGTGCCCGCGCCGTCGATCACCGAGACGATGCCGATGCAGATCGATTCGGTCGAACTCGGTTATGTCCGGATGACCGCACGCGCCGACGAGCGGCACCTGAATCCGCTGGGCGGCGTGCATGGCGGTTTCGCCGCCACGGTGCTCGATTCGGTGACGGGTTGCGCGGTGCATTCGATGCTCGACCAGGGCGTGGGTTACGGCACGGTCGACCTGCACGTGAAGATGCTGCGCCCGGTGCCGCGCGACGTCGAGCTGATCGCGGAGGGGCGCGTCACGCATCTGTCGCGCACGCTCGGCGTGGCCGAAGGCACGATCAAGACCCCCGACGACAAGATCATCGCGCAGGGCTCGGCGACCTGCTTCATCCGGCGTCCCGACTGAGCCGGCGGGCATCACGGGCGCCTCGCTCGACTTCCGCTTGGCTATACTTCGGGCATCTCGCGGCGCGTCCCGGCAGCCGCGGCCTTGATGAGCGGAGCGACGATGCGTCTCGATGACGAAGCCGAAAGCCGGAATGTCGAGGACCGCCGCGGCGGCTTCGGCGGATCGGGGCGGGGCGCGACGATCGGCATCGGCACGATCGTGGTCGCGCTGGCCGCTTCCTACCTGTTCGGCATCGATCCGCGCGTCGTGCTGCAGGGCGCGGCAATGCTGCAGGGCCAGCAGGCGGGTCAGGCGCCGGCGCCTTCCGCCAACCCGCAATCGAATGCCCGGCGCGACGACCCACGCGCCGTCTTCACCCGCAAGGTGCTCGGCAACATCGAACGCACCTGGTCGGGCATATTCCCGAGTCAGCTCCATCGCGACTATTCCCCGCCCACGCTGGTGATGTTCGAGCACGCCACCTCGACCGCCTGCGGCACCGGCCAGACCGCGATGGGGCCGTTCTACTGCCCGGCGGATCGCAAGGTCTATATCGATCTCGGTTTTTACGACGAACTGCGCCAGAAATTCGGCGCGGGAGGCGATTTCGCGCAGGCCTACGTGATCGCGCACGAGGTCGGCCACCATGTCCAGAAGCTGCTCGGCATCTCGGATCGCGTCGACGCGGCGCGCCAGCGGCTGACCGAGGCACAGGCGAACCGGCTGTCGGTGCGGCTCGAGCTGCAGGCCGACTGTTTCGCCGGCGTGTGGGCCTACAACGCGCAACAGGCCAACCGGCAACTGATCGAGCCGGGCGAATTCGAGCAGGGCCTGAAGACGGCCGCCGCGATCGGCGACGACACGCTGCAGCGCCGCAGCCAGGGTTATGTGGTGCCCGATGCCTTCACGCACGGCACCAGCGAGCAGCGCGTGGCCTGGCTGCGCCGCGGCATGCAGCGCGGCGACGTGCGCGACTGCGATACCTTCGCCTCGCGCTGAGCCGCCGGGACGGCTGCCCTGGCTGGGCGGCCGGCGCCGCGGACCCCGTCGACGCATCGCGATCGACATCGATCGCGTCGCAACGTCGCCGGATGCGTGCCGCATGCGATAATCCGCGTTTCGCCGCGCATCCGGTGCAATCGGTGGCCGGCATCGCCGGGCGCCTGGGCATCACCGCGCGCCGGGCCCCGGCAGGGCGGGCCGAGCGAGCCCGCCATCGACAACGAATCCGCACGCCGCGACGTACATGAACACGAACCGCTCCACCACCACCTCCCCGGCGCTTGGCTGGGTGACGTTCGCGCTGATCGCGATCGTCGGGCTCTTTTACGTGAAGTGGTCGCCGTATTACCACCGCGCCTTCGTCGCGGCCGAGCATCATTCGATCGGGCAATCGATCCTGATGGGCAGCGCCGCCAGCGCTCCCTCGCCCTCGTGGCAGGCCGCGCTCGACTACGCCTGGGCCTACGGCAAGGCGATCTGGCAGGCGATGGTGCTGGGCCTGCTGCTCGGCTCGGCGATCCAGGCGCTGCTGCCGGCCCGCGCGATCGCGCGCCTGCTGGGCCGCACCGGCTTCGGCAGCGTGCTGGCGGGCGGCCTGCTGTCCCTGCCGGGCATGATGTGCACCTGCTGCGCGGCGCCGGTGGTGGCCGGCCTGCGGGCGCGCCAGGCCTCGCCGGGCGGCGCGGTGGCGTTCTGGCTCGGCAACACGGTGCTGAACCCGGCCACGCTGGTGTTCATGGGTTTCGTGCTCGGCTGGCAATGGACGGCGCTGCGGATCGTGTTCGGCGTGGTGATGGTGTTCGGCATCGGCTACCTGCTGAACCGCCTGGCTGCCGGCGACGCGCGGCCGGTCGACGAGGCCACGCTGGCGCGGCTGGCCGCCGGGCAGCAGGCGGAGGGCAATGCCTTCGTCCGCTGGATCAAGCTGCTGGCGCGCATGACGCTGCGCCTGATCCCCGAGTACATCGTGCTGGTGCTGCTGCTCGGCGCGGCGCGCGCCTGGCTGTTCCCGCACGTGGGCGCCGACGTCGGCAATGCGGTGCTGTGGATCGTCGCCTTCGCGCTGGCCGGGATGCTGTTCGTGATCCCGACCGCCGGCGAGGTGCCGATCGTGCAGGCGATGCTGGCGCTCGGCGTGGGCGTCGGCCCGGCCGCGGCGCTGCTGATGACCTTGCCGCCCGTCAGCGTGCCCTCGCTGGCGATGCTGTGGCGCTCGTTCCCGGCACGCACGTTGCTGCTGGTCGCGGCGCTGGTGGTCGCCTTCGGCATCGCGGGCGGATTCGCGGCCGTGGCGCTGGGTTTCTGACCGACCGGCAGGTGACGAGGGCGGTTTGCGCCATCCAGCATGAACACGAAGATTCGACCGCCGTCGCGAGTTCGCGGCGGCATTCCCCGAAGCAATCAGGATTACGCATGAAGCAACAGAAGATTCACCCGAAACTCGAACAGGCATTGACGCGGGGCGACCTCGCGATCCGCCAGGCCAATTCCGCGCGCGCGACGGCCGTCTTGAACGCGCTCGGCAAGATGATCATCGAGGCTTCCTCGACGATCGGCGTCGAGGCCAGCATCGACATCCCGCAGGGCGAGCGCATCTATGACCCGGCCAATGGCCTGTGGCCGCAGCGGATGCGCGTCTCGTTCGACGGTCCCGTCGAGGACGCGGACGAGGAGGAGCTGCGCTCGGTGTATCTGATGGCCGACGATCCGGGCACCATGTTCCGCGTCGAATGGCATCGCGCCGACGGCAAGCTCGGCCGTCACGAAGGCGGCCCGATCGCCACCGTGGCCTTCCTGACCGACGTCGAGATGCCCTGGGGCGACGACGACGCCTGAGCGCCGTTGCCGGTGCCCGGCGCCGGCCGCCATGCCGCCGCGCCTGGCGGCGGGCAGGGCGTTCAGCGCATCATGCGCCGCCGGAACAGCCAGGCGGAAACCACGAAGCCGCCCAGCGCATAGGCGGCCAGCACGCCCGCATGCAGGGCGACGTCCTCGGCGGGCCGCCCCAGCATCGCGGGGCGGATCAGGTCGACGGCATTGGCCAGCGGCAGCGCATGCGCGGCATGCCGGGCCAGCGAGGGCAGCTGCGAGACCGGGAAGAACACGCCCGAGAGCAGCAGCATCGGCGTGAGCGCCAGCGTCTGGTAGAACATGAAGAAGTCGTAGGACGGCGCGATCGCCGTCACCACCATCGCGATGCTCGCGAACGCGAGCCCCGCGAGCGCGATCACGGGCAGCGCCGCCAGCAGCGACGGAAACGCGGCGTAACCGAGCACGCTCGCCACCAGCATGATCGCGGTGCCCGACAGCATCGCCTTGCTGGCGGCCCAGACGATCTCGCCGAGCACGATGTCGCCGAGCGCGAGCGGCGTATGCATGATCGCTTCCCAGGTGCGCTGCACGTGCATGCGCGAAAATCCCGAATACATCGCCTCGAAACTGGCCGACATCATCACGCTCGAGCCAACCGTGCCGGCCGCCAGGAAGGCGATGTAGGACACGCCGTCGACATGGCCGACCATCAGGCCGAGCCCCAGCCCCAGCCCGAACAGATAGATCATCGGATCGGCGAGATTGCCGATCATCGAGGCGAAGGCCAGCTTTTTCCAGACCAGGTAGTTGCGGCGCCAGACGGCCATCCAGTTGACGGCGTTGGCGGGCAGGGCGATCGCGAAGCGCGAGCCCGGTTGCGGGTTCGCGTGGGTGCCGGTGGCGGCGTGGTGGCGGGTATCCATCGATCGTTCAGTCCTGCATGTCGCGGCCGGTGAGCCGCAGGAACACATCCTCGAGATTGGCGGGCCGGTGCAGATAGCGCAGCCCGGCGCGGCCGCGCAGGGCCTGGATCAACGGCGCCGGATCGTCGGCATAGCAGAACAGCGTCTCGCCGCTGATCTCGGCGCGCGAGGCGAGCGGCGCCAGCTCCGCGCGCAAGGCTTGCGGATCGGGGCCGTAGATTTCCACCACGTCGCAGCCGATCTCGCTTTCGATCAGCGCCGGCGGCGCGCCCTCGGCGATCTTGCGCCCGGCCTCGATCACGCAGAGCCGGTCGCATAGCCGCTCGGCCTCCTCCATGAAATGGGTAGTCAGCAGGATGGTCTTGCCGCGCGCGAGCAGCGAGCGCAGGCGCTCCCACATCAGGTGCCGCGCCTGCGGATCGAGCCCGGTGGTCGGTTCGTCGAGCACCAGCACGTCGGGATCGTTGACCAGCGCGCGCGCCAGCGTGAGCCGGCGCTTCATGCCGCCCGACAGCTCGCCGACCTTCGCGTCGGCCTTGCTCTCGAGCTTGGCGAATTCGAGCAGCGAGGGCACCAGCGCGCGCGCCTCGCGCGCCGATTGCCCGAAATAACGGCTGAACACCAGCAGGTTCTCGCGCACGCTGAAATCGGGATCGAGATTGTCGAACTGCGGCACCACGCCGACGCGCTGCCGCGCGTGCCGAGCACGCGACGGCACCGGCTCGCCGCACAGTCGGATCGTGCCCGCGTCGGGCCAGGTGATGCCGAGCAGCATGCGCAGCGTGGTGGTCTTGCCGGCGCCGTTCGGCCCGAGCAGGCCGAAGCACTCGCCGCGCTGCACGTTGAACGACAGGCCGTCGACGACGAGCTTGTCGCCGAAATGTTTTTTGACCTGCTGGAATTCGATCGGGGCGACGGACATGGGCAGGGCGGCGTAAGAGTCGACACGAAGCGGCCATTCTAGTGCATCGAGTCCCGATTTCGGCTCCTGGGCGGCGCCCGAATCGTGCAAGCCTGCACCGCGATGCGGCATCGACGTGCCGTCGATACGGAAATCGCCTGTGGGTGTTTTCCATCCCTTGCATCCTGAATTGCGGCGCACGATGATGAATCAACGACCCGACGTCGCGATGGAGGCGATCATGGCCAGTTACCAGAAAATCCTGCTGTGCTACGACGGCACGCTCGAGGGCCGCAAGGCCCTGCGCTGCGGCGCGGATCTCGCGCTCGAGCTGAAGGCCGAGACACACCTGCTGTCGGTGGTCGACATGCGCTCGACCATCGCGCAAAGCGCGGGCCTGCTGACCGACGTCGCCTGCGGCCGCTTCGAGGAGACGGCGCGCGAGATCCTGCAGGAAGGGGTGGACTGGCTGACCGAGCGCGGCGTGCAGGCGCAAGGCCATTTCGCCTTCGGTTATCCGATCGAGGAGATCGCGAACCTCGCGAAGGCCTTGAATGTCGACCTGGTGGTGGTCGGCCACCGCTGCCGCAGCGGCCTGTCGCGCTGGTGGATGGGCGCGGGCAATACGCAACTGCTCGACCGCGTGTCCTGCAGCATCCTGGTGGCCTGCTCCTCGTCGGACGAGCAGCGCGAGGAGCGTGCCAAGGAGCGCGAAGCGGCTCTCGCCGGCAGCGGCGCTGCATAGTCAGGGTATCGGTGGACGGGCGGCCGGTGCCGCCCGGAACGGCGCCATGCCGGTTGAGGCAACCGGCATGAACGCCATGATTCACTTCCTCGTCTCGTCGCGCCCGCTGGCGCGACATGCTCAGCGATGCAGATCGATCGCGCTGAGCTTCCATCCGAACAGCCCGCTGCGCCGGAAGATCGCCGCGTAGCGCGCGCCATCGACATTCTTCCGATACACGACGACGAATTCGTCGATCCCGTTATAGGCCGCGCTCGCCTGCGGCGCCGCGGGCTTGCCCGCGTTGCTACCGCTGGTGGGGGCCGGTGCTGGCGGGCTCGGCGCGGCCGGCGGCGCGCTGCCCTGGCCGGCAGGCGCGGCGGCCGTGGGCGCGGGCTGGTCGAGCGAGGGCGGATGCTCGCCCGGATCGGCCTTGGGCGGCAGGCCGCTGAGCAGCGCGGCCACGCCTTCGGGCGTCGCATAGGCATCGACCAGCGGCCCGATCAGCGCCGAGCCGATCATCGCGCCCAGCATCGCCAGCGGATTATTGTGCCGCTGCAGGTCGATGCGCCGCATCAACTCCTCGGTCAACTGCTGCTTGAGGCTCACGCGCAGGGCCGGATAGTCGACATGGCGGCTGATCGCCTCGGCGTCGCGCGTGTCGACGGCCTGTTTCAGCTCGCGCAGCGCGAGATAGGGCGAGGCATAGGCATAAACGATCGTCGCCAGCACCAGCAGCGCGAGGGCGACGACGAGGAGCGGCTTGAACCGGCCGCCGCGGGAGGGGGAGAGGGGCACCAGGCCTCCATGGGATACGGACTCTAGCTAGAGACGTATCAGACGGCCGAACGTTCCTCGGCGATGCAGCGATCGATCATGCGGCACACCGCATCGATCGTGCCCACCATGATCAGGCGCGACGGCCCGTGGTAGACGCGCACCGGCGCGCGCCGTGCCGGTTCCGCATGATGCAGCCCCGCGTTGAGCGAGACGCGCGCGAAGGCCGGCAGGGCCGAGGGCAGCAGCGAGGCCTGCTCCGCCACCGCGGCGGCCGGCGCCGACGCGACGGCGTCGGGCGCGGCGCTGCCGAGCGGGGCGCAGGGCATGCGCCCCCGCAGGTGACGCAGGCGGCCGAATTGACGGAAGGGCAGCAGGCGGGCGAGGCGTTCCATGGCGTTCTCCAGGTCGAGCGGAGGAAACAAGGCAAAGCACAGGACGATGCGCAACACAACGCGCAGGCAATACTCGGCCAGTGCGCACGCGGCGCACCAGCAGGACGGATGGCGCCGCAGCGCCCGGGATCAGAATTCGCCGGAGCGGATCAGGCCGACGGCGATGCCTTCCAGCGCGAACTCGGCGCTGCCGGCCTTCACGAAGATGTTTTCGTAATCGGGGTTCTCGGCGATCAGTTCGATGCCGGAGGAATGACGCTTGAGGCGCTTGACGGTGACGTCGTCGCCGAGCCGGGCGACGATGATCTGGCCGTCCTTGGCCTCGCTGCGCTTCTGCACGGCGAGCAGGTCGCCGTCGAGGATGCCGGCGTCGCGCATCGACAGCCCGCGCACCTTCAAGAGGTAATCGGGCTTGCTGGAGAACAGCGCGGGATCGCAGGTGTAGTTCTGGGAGATGTGCTCTTGCGCGAGGATCGGGCTACCTGCCGCGACGCGGCCGACCAGCGGCAGCGAGAGCTGCATCAGCGCCGCGTGCGGCAGCGTGAGCTGGTGCGGGGCGTCGTCGCCGAGCAGGCGGATGCCGCGCGAGGCGCCGGCGGCCAGCTCGATCACGCCCTTGCGGGCCAGCGCCCGCAGGTGTTCCTCGGCCGCGTTCGGCGAGCTGAAGCCCAGCTCGGCCGCGATTTCCGCGCGGGTGGGCGGGAAGCCCGAGCGCTCGATCGCGCGACGAATCAAGTCGAACACTTGCTGCTGGCGTGCGGTGAGTTTGGTCATGGTCAACTGTATGGATAGACAGTGATCTGTATTTTTATACAGTGGTTCGGGAATTTCAAGCGTTACTTGAAGTTCGTCGCTATGACGTCGGTTCCGACGCGATCGAGCGACGTCGGAACGGCGGTTTCGATGCCTCAACCGTCCGCCGGGCGGTCTTTACCACTTTTGCTTCTTAAAAAATGAAGAACGATTATTTTTAATGATGAAAGCCGTTCGCTAGACTGGCCCGACATTGCTAATAACGACCCACGAACCTTTGGAGATCATCGGATGGTCAAGCGCAACACGGGGCTGGCTGGCGGCGTCCGCCGCCTGGTCGCAACACTGGCATTCGGCGCGGTGGCGCTGGGCGCCGCCACGCACGCACTGGCGGACACCACGCTGCTGAACGTCTCCTACGATCCGACCCGCGAGCTGTACCAGGACGTCAACCAGGCCTTCGGCAAGGAATGGAAGGCCAAGACCGGCGAGACCGTCAACTTCAAGCAGTCGCACGGCGGCTCGGGCGCGCAGGCGCGCTCGGTGCTCGACGGGCTGCAGGCCGACGTGGTCACGCTGGCGCTGGCCTGGGACATCGACGCGCTGGCCAACAAGGGCCTGGTCGCCAAGGACTGGCAGAAGCGCCTGCCCGACAACGCCTCGCCCTATACCTCGACCATCGTGTTCCTGGTGCGCAAGGGCAATCCGAAGGGCATCAAGGACTGGGACGACCTGATCAAGCCGGGCGTGTCGATCGTCACGCCGAACCCGAAGACCTCGGGCGGCGCGCGCTGGAACTACCTGGCGGCCTGGGCCTATGCGCTGCACAAGCCGGGCGGCAACGAGCAGAGCGCCAAGGATTTCGTCTCCAAGCTCTACAAGAACGCCGGCGTGCTCGATTCGGGCGCGCGCGGCGCGACCACCAGCTTCGTGCAGCGTGACATCGGCGACGTGCTGATCGCCTGGGAGAACGAGGCCTTCCTGTCGCTGAAGGAATTCGGCCCGGACAAGTTCCAGATCGTGGTGCCCTCGGTCAGCATCCTGGCCGAGCCGCCGGTGGCGGTGGTCGACAAGGTGGTGGACAAGAAGGGCGACCGCAAGCTGGCCGAGGCCTACCTGAACTTCCTCTACAGCAAGGAAGGCCAGGAGATCGCCGCGCGCAACTACTACCGCCCGCGCTCGAAGGACGTGCCGGCCGAGCTGACCAAGCAGTTCCCGAAGCTCAAGCTCTACACGGTGGACGACACCTTCGGCGGCTGGACCAACGCGCAGAAGACGCACTTCGCCGACGGCGGTGTGTTCGATTCGATCTACAAGCCGCAGTAAGCGCTGCGCACGTGGCTTGAGCGGTGGGGCGGCGCGTCCGTGAACGGGTGAGCCGCTCCACCGCGGAAAAGGCAAAGACGCAAAGGCAGGACGGCAGTACCGAGGCCGCGCGGCCCGCAACCGGCACGCGCGGCCCGACATAACGACGATCGAACGCGCGGCCGGCCGGATCCTTCCGGCGGCCGCGCATCCCATGTCAACCAAGGAAGCGCATTTCGCATGACGACGTACACCTTCCGCAAGCCGAGCGCGCTGCCCGGCTTCGGCGTGACGCTCGGCATCACGGTGGCCTATCTGAGCCTCGTGGTGCTGATCCCGCTCGCCTCCACCTTCCTGAAGACCGCGACGCTGAGCTGGGACCAGTTCGTGGCCGCCACCACCTCGGCGCGCGTGCTGGCCTCCTACCGGCTGACCTTCCTGTCCGCGCTCGGCGGCGCCGTGATCAACGCCGTGTTCGGCTTCCTGGTCGCATGGGTGCTGGTGCGCTACCGGTTTCCGCTCAAGCGCCTGGTCGACGCGATCGTCGACCTGCCGTTCGCGCTGCCGACCTCGGTGGCCGGCATCTCGCTGGCCGCCGTCTACGCGCAGAACGGCTGGGTCGGCCAGTACCTCGCGCCGCTCGGCATCAAGGTGGCGTTCACGCCGCTGGGCGTGCTGGTGGCGCTGACCTTCATCGGCCTGCCCTTCGTGGTGCGCACGGTGCAGCCCGTGCTCGAGGATTTCGAGCGCGAGCAGGAGGAGGCCGCGGCCTGCCTGGGCGCCTCGCGCTGGCTGACGTTCCGCCGCGTGGTGCTGCCGGCCGTGCTGCCGGCGCTGCTGACCGGCTTCGCGCTGGCCTTCGCGCGCGCGCTGGGCGAATACGGCTCGGTGATCTTCATCGCCGGCAACGTGCCGATGAAGTCCGAGATCACCTCGCTGCTGATCATCACCAAGCTCGAGCAGTACGACTACGCGGGCGCCACCGCGCTGGCGGTGGTGATGCTGGTGGTGTCCTTCCTGATGCTGCTGCTGATCAACACCCTGCAGTGGCTGCTGCAGCGCCGCACCAGCCGCGGCGCGAGCGGCCCGGCGCCGGCCGTTGCCGCCGCGGGTGCCGTGACCGGAGGTGCGCAATGAGCCGCGAATCGAGCAGTTCCGCGCTGCCGGCCGCCGCCGCGCCGCGCGCCAGGGCCGCGCGCCGCCAGGATCCGGTGGCCGAATCGCGCCTCACGCGCTGGGTGCTGACCGGTATCGCGCTGCTGTTCCTGGCCGGCTTCCTGGTGGTGCCGCTCGCGGCCGTGTTCGCGCAGGCGCTGGCCAAGGGCATCGGCTTCTATTTCGAGTCGCTGGCCGATCCGGACGCCTGGTCGGCGATCCTGCTGACCGTCACGGTGGCCGCCATCGCGGTGCCGCTGAACCTGGTGTTCGGGGTCTGCGCGTCCTGGGCGATCGCCAAGTTCGAGTTCCGCGGCAAGGCGCTCCTGACCACCCTGATCGACCTGCCGTTCTCGGTCTCGCCGGTGATCTCGGGCCTGGTCTACGTGCTGCTGTTCGGCGCGCAGGGCTGGCTCGGCCCCTGGCTGGAAGCGCACGACGTGCAGATCATCTTCGCCGTGCCCGGCATCGTGCTGGCGACCATCTTCGTGACCTTCCCGTTCGTCGCGCGCGAGCTGATCCCGCTGATGCAGGCGCAGGGCAACGACGAGGAGGAGGCCGCGCGGGTGCTGGGCGCCTCGGGCTGGCAGATCTTCCGCCGCGTGACCCTGCCCAACGTGCGCTGGGGCCTGCTGTACGGCGTGATCCTCTGCAATGCGCGCGCGATGGGCGAGTTCGGCGCGGTGTCGGTGGTCTCCGGCCATATCCGCGGCCAGACCGACACCATGCCGCTGCACGTCGAGATTCTCTACAACGAATACAACTTTTCGGCCGCCTTCGCGGTGGCATCGGTGCTGGCCCTGCTCGCGCTGGTGACGCTCGCGCTGAAGCTGCTCGCCGAACGCCGGATGTCGGCCGAACTCGCGGACGCGCGCGCCAGCGCCGCCTCGCATTCCTGAAGAGGCACACCAGATGGGTATCACCGTTCGCAATCTGCACAAGCAATTCGGCGACTTCACGGCGCTCGACGATGTTTCTCTCGATTTCCCGCCGGGCGAGCTGGTCGCGCTGCTGGGGCCTTCCGGCTGCGGCAAGACCACCCTGCTGCGCGTGATCGCCGGCCTGGAACACGCCGACGCGGGCCAGGTCGTGCTGCAGGGGCAGGACGTGGCCGACGTGGGCGCGCGCGAGCGCCAGGTCGGTTTCGTGTTCCAGCACTACGCGCTGTTCCGCCATATGACGGTGTTCGAGAACGTCGCCTTCGGCCTGCGCGTCAAGCCGCGCGGCGAGCGGCCCTCGGAGGCCGTGATCCGCGAGAAGGTGCACGAGCTGCTCAAGCTGGTCCAGCTCGACTGGCTCGCGCCGCGTTATCCGTCCGAGCTTTCGGGCGGCCAGCGCCAGCGCATCGCGCTGGCCCGCGCGCTGGCGGTCGAGCCCAAGGTGCTGCTGCTCGACGAGCCGTTCGGCGCGCTCGACGCCAAGGTGCGCAAGGAGCTGCGCAGCTGGCTGCGCCGCCTGCACGACGACCTGCACATCTCGACCATCTTCGTCACCCACGACCAGGAGGAAGCCCTGGAAGTGGCCGACCGCATCGTGGTGCTGAACCGGGGCCACGTGGAGCAGGTCGGCAGCCCGCAGGACGTGTACGATCATCCGCAAAGCGCCTTCGTCTACGAGTTCCTCGGCGCGGCCAACCGGCTCGACGGCGTGGTGCACGGCGACGGTTTCGTGGCCGACGGCGCGAGCGGTCCGATCGCGGTCGCCGCCGATTTCTCCGGCCGCGCGCACGCCTATGTGCGCCCGCACGACCTGCAGGTGGTGGCGCATGCCGACGCGCGCTCGGACGGCATCGCCGTCGACGTGCGACGGGTGGTGCCGCTGGGCGGCTCGGTGCGCATCGAGCTCGCGCCGCGCGCCGGCGGCGCGCTGCTGGAAGCCGAGCTCGATCGCGAAACCTGGCGCGCGCTGGCGCTCGGCGTGGGCGACGGCGCCACCGCGGTGGCCCGCAGCGCGCGCGTGTTCCCGGCGCGCTGACGTGCCGCCGCATCCTTCCTCATCGATAACGACAACGCCCCTGAGAGGCTGACCCATGAATTTCCAGCAATTGCGCTTCGTCCGGGAAGCGGTACGCCAGAACATGAACCTGACGGAAGTCGCGAACGTGCTCTACACGTCGCAGTCGGGCGTCTCGAAGCAGATCAAGGATCTCGAGGACGAACTGGGCGTCGACATCTTCATCCGTCGCGGCAAGCGCCTGACCGGCCTCACCGAGCCCGGCAAGGCGGTGCACCAGCTGATCGAGCGGATGCTGCTGGACGCCGAGAACCTGCGTCGCGTGGCGCGCCAGTACGCCGACCAGGACAGCGGCCACCTGGTGGTGGCGACCACCCACACGCAGGCGCGCTACGCGCTGCCCAAGGTGATCCGCCAGTTCACCGACGTGTTCCCCAAGGTGCACCTGGCGCTGCGCCAGGGCAGCCCGCAGCAGATCGCGCAGATGATCCTCAGCGGCGAGGCCGACATCGGCATCTCGACCGAGGCGCTGGACCGCTATCCCGACATCGTGACCTTCCCGTGCTATTCCTGGCACCACGTGGTGGTGGTGCCGAAGGACCACCCGCTGGTCGGTCGCGCCAACCTCACGCCCGAGGAGATCGCCGAGTACCCGATCATCACCTACGACCAGGACTTCACCGGCCGCTCGCATATCGACCAGGCCTTCGCCAAGGTGGGCGCGGTGCCCGACGTGGTGCTGACCGCGATCGACGCCGACGTGATCAAGACCTATGTCGAGCTCGGGATGGGCATCGGCGTGGTGGCGGCGATGGCCTACGACGCGCAGCGCGATTCGGGCCTGGTCGCGCTCGACACGCAGCACCTGTTCGAGGCCAGCACGACGCGGGTCGGCCTGCGCAAGGGCGCCTTCCTGCGCTCCTATGCCTACAAGCTGCTGGAGATGTTCGCGCCGCACCTGACCGAGGCCGAGATCGCCGCGCAACTGAAGGAAACCGCCGTCTGAGCGGCGAGGGCGGGGCGCCGGCGCCTCGCCCTCGGGTTCGCATCGCTCATCGCGCGAGCCGTTCCGGCTCGCCGCCCACCTGCCGTTCGCCGCGGCCACGTCCCGGCCGAATCCCTCGCGCGGGCGCGTCCTGTCTTGCGCTTGCCTTGCAAGATCCCCACAATCCCGGAATCGGTACAAACCCCGTTGCGTAATCGGCACGATCGGTACAGCATTGGCGCTTCCCGGTACGAACAAAAACGGACGGGATGCACGAGATGGGTGAAATCGACTGCCGGCAATCGCTCGCGCCTCCTGTTCACGCCGCTTCAGGGCGTATTTTCCTGACTTGACGGACGTACCACGGCAAACGTTTGCTCAACATGAAAACGACACCCGGGGCAACCGGGCACACACAGTGAGGAGATTTCGCATGGACTTCCAGATTCGCCGCCGTGTTCTCGCCGCCGCGCTTGCCGGCGCCGCCATTGCCGTCGCGCCGCTCGGCGCCCATGCGCAAGCCGCCCACAAGCCCAAGGTCGCGCTGGTGATGAAGTCGCTCGCCAACGAGTTCTTCCTGACCATGGAGAACGGCGCGAAGGAATACCAGCAGCACAACCCGGCGATGTTCGACCTGGTCACCAACGGCATCAAGGACGAGACCGACACCGCCAACCAGATCCGCATCGTCGAGCAGATGATCGTCTCCAAGGTCGACGCGATCGTGCTCGCGCCGGCCGATTCGAAGGCGCTGGTGCCGGTGGTCAAGAAGGCGGTCGACGCCGGCATCATCGTGATCAACATCGACAACCGGCTCGATCCGGACGTGCTGAAGTCGAAGAACCTCAACGTGCCCTTCGTCGGCCCCGACAACCGCAAGGGCGCCCGCAAGATCGGCGACTACCTCGCCAAGAACCTGAAGGCCGGCGACGAGGTCGGCATCATCGAGGGCGTGTCGACCACCACCAACGCGCAGCAGCGCACCGCCGGCTTCCAGGACGCGATGAAGGCGGTGGGCGCCAAGGTGGTCTCGCTGCAGTCGGGCGAGTGGGAGATCGACAAGGGCAACGCGGTGGCCTCGGCCATGCTCAACGAGTACCCGAACCTGAAGGCGCTGCTGTGCGGCAACGACAGCATGGCGATCGGCGCGGTCTCGGCGGTGCGCGCGGCCGGCAAGGCCGGCAAGGTCTACGTGGTCGGCTACGACAACATCAACGCGATCAAGCCGATGCTGCAGGACGGCCGCGTGCTCGCCACGGCCGACCAGTACGCGGCCAAGCAGGCGGTGTTCGGCATCGACACGGCGCTCAAGGCGATCGCCGAGCACAAGAAGCAGGCCGAGCTGTCGGGCACGGTCGAGACGCCGGTCGACCTGGTCGTCAAGAAGTAAGTGACCCGCATGGCGACGATTCCCAGCGCCGCGGCATCCCCGGCCGCGCCGGTGCTCGAGGTCGAGGGCGTCGGCAAGACCTACGCCGAGCCGGTGCTGGCCGGCGTCTCGCTCGGGCTGCACGCGGGCGAGGCGCTGGCCCTCACGGGCGAGAACGGCGCGGGCAAGAGCACCCTGTCGAAGATCATCGGCGGGCTGGTCACGCCCACCGGCGGCAGCTTGCGGCTGGCCGGCGGCGCCTATGCGCCGGCCAGCCGCAACGAAGCGGAGGCACTCGGGATCCGCATGGTGATGCAGGAGCTGAACCTGCTGCCCACCCTGACGGTGGCCGAGAACCTGTTCCTCAACCGCCTGCCGCGCCGCTTCGGCGTGATCGACCGCGGCCGGCTGCGCGCCGACGCGCGCGAGGCGATGGCGCGCGTCGGGCTCGACGCGATCGATCCCGATACGCCGGTGGGCGCGCTCGGCATCGGCCATCAGCAGATGGTCGAGATCGCGCGCAACCTGATCGGCGACTGCCGCGTGCTGATCCTCGACGAACCCACCGCGATGCTGACCGCGCGCGAGGTCGAGCTGCTGTTCGCGCAGATCGACCGCCTCAAGGCGCGCGGCGTGGCGCTGGTCTACATCTCGCACCGCCTCGAGGAGCTGGCGCGGGTGGCCGAGCGCGTGGCCGTGCTGCGCGACGGGCGGCTGGTCCATGTCGGGCCGATGGGCGAGGTCTCGACCGAGCGGCTGGTGGCCCTGATGGCCGGGCGCGAGGTGGGCGAGCACATCGATCTCGGCGAGCGCCGGATCGGCGCGCCGCGTCTGGCGGTGGCCGGGCTCACGCGCGGCAGCGTGGTGCGCGACGTCTCCTTCGAGGTGCGCGCCGGCGAGATCTTCGGCATTTCCGGCCTGATCGGCGCCGGGCGCACCGAGCTGCTGCGGCTGATCTACGGCGCCGACCGCGCCGATCGCGGCACGGTGTCGATCGGCACGCCGCCGCGCCCGGTGAAGATCCAGTCGCCCTCCGACGCGGTGCGCCAGGGCATCGCGCTGATCACCGAGGACCGCAAGGGCGAGGGCCTGCTGCTGTCGCAGCCGATCGCCGCCAATGTCTCGCTCGGCCAGCTCGGCCGCATCTCGCGGGCCGGCGTGGTCGACACCGCGCGCGAGCACGCGCTCGCGCAGCGCCAGATCGACGCGATGCGGATCCGCACGCGCGGCCCGGCGCAGACGGTGGGCGAACTCTCGGGCGGCAACCAGCAGAAGGTCGTGATCGGCCGCTGGCTGGCCCACGACATGGCCGTGCTGCTGTTCGACGAACCCACCCGCGGCATCGACGTCGGCGCCAAGTTCGACATCTATGCGCTGATGGGCGCGCTGGCTCGCGAGGGTCGCGCGCTGGTGGTGGTGTCCAGCGACCTGCGCGAGCTGATGCTGATCTGCGATCGCATCGGCGTGATGTCGGCGGGGCGCATGAGCGCCGTGTTCGAGCGCGGCGGCTGGACCCAGGACAGTCTGCTGGCCGCCGCCTTTGCCGGCTTCTCGCGCCGCGATGCCAGCGCCGCGCCCTTGCCGGCTGCAGGCCCGTCCTCCGGGGCGGGTGATTCGACCCCAGGAATTCCTTCATGAACGAACCCATCGTCCCCGGCCGCGAGACGGCCGATTCCACCCCGGCGGCCGCGCCCGACGCGGCCGCGCCGGCCGCCAAGCGCCTGTCCGGCACGCGCCTGGGCCTGTCCAACTACCTGGGCCTGGCCGGCGCGCTGATCGCGATGATCGCGCTGTTCTCGGTGCTCAGCTCGCATTTCCTCACCTACGACACCTTCAGCACCATCGCCAACCAGATTCCCGACCTGGTGGTGATGTCGGTCGGCATGACCTTCGTGCTGATCATCGCCGGCATCGACCTGTCGGTCGGCTCGGTGCTGGCGCTGGCGGCCTCCTTCGTCAGCGTGGCCGCCCTCAAATGGCACTGGGGGCCGCTGCCCTCGGCGCTGCTCGGGATCGCCGCGGCGGCCGTGACCGGCATGCTGACCGGCGCGGTCACGGTGGGCTGGCGGATTCCGTCCTTCATCGTCTCGCTCGGCGTGCTGGAGGGCGCGCGCGGCCTGGCCTACCAGCTCACCAACTCGCGCACCGCCTATATCGGCGACGCCTTCGATTTCCTCTCCAATCCGTTCGCGCTCGGCATCTCGCCGGCCTTCGTGATCGCCGTGCTGGTGATGATCGTGGCCCAGTTCGTGCTGACCCGCACCGTGTTCGGACGCTATCTGGTTGGTATCGGTACCAACGAAGAGGCGGTAAGGCTTGCCGGGGTGAACCCTCGTCCGTATAAAATCATTGTGTTTGCGTTGATGGGCGCGCTCGCGGGGCTTGCGGCGCTGTTCCAGATCTCGCGTCTCGAAGCGGCCGATCCGAATGCCGGCGTCGGGCTCGAACTGCAGGTCATCGCGGCCGTCGTGATCGGCGGCACGAGCCTGATGGGCGGGCGCGGCTCGGTGATCAGCACCTTCTTCGGCGTGTTGATCATCTCGGTGCTGGCCGCGGGGCTGGCGCAGATCGGCGCGAACGAACCGACCAAGCGCATCATTACCGGGGCCGTGATCGTCGTTGCCGTCGTGCTCGACACCTATCGCAGCCGCCGCACGCGCACTTAAAGACAGACCAGAGGGATTCAGAATGGCGACGATCAAGGATGTGGCGGCCATGGCCGGCGTATCGTTCACGACGGTGTCGCACGTGGTGAACAATTCGCGGCCGGTGTCGGCCGACGTGAGGGCCAAGGTGGAGCGGGCGATCGTCCAGCTCAACTACGTCCCGTCGGCCGTGGCGCGATCCCTGAAGGCGCGCTCGACGGCCACCATCGGCCTGGTGGTGCCCAACAGCACCAACCCGTATTTCGCCGAACTGGCGCGCGGCATCGAGGACCAATGCGCGGCGCGCGGTTATTGCGTGTTCTTCTGCAATTCCGACGACGATCCCATCAAGCAGCGAAACTATCTGCGCGTGCTGCAGGAAAAGCGCATCGACGGGCTGATCATCGCCTCGGCCGGCGAGGACACGGTGCTGGCTCAGACCCTGGCCGATTCGCGCGAGCCGCTGGTGATCGTCGACCGCAATATCGAGGGCCTGTCCGCCGACCTGGTGCAGATCGACCACGAACGCGGCGCCTACCTGGCCACGCGCCACCTGATCGAGCTCGGCCATTCGCGGATCGGCTGCATCACGGGCCCGGTCGACACGGCGGTGAGCGCGATGCGCGTGCACGGCTTCATCCGCGCGATGGCCGAACGCGGCATCGACATCATCCCGGGCGCGATCGCCGAAAGCGACTTCTCCTGCCTGGGCGGCTATCGCGCGGCGGCCGAGCTGATCGACGCGCTGCATCCCAGCGCGATCTTCGCCGGCAACGACCTGATGGGGATCGGCGCGCTGCGCGCGGCCGCCGAGCGCGGGCTGCGCGTGCCGACCGACTGCTCGATCATCGGCTTCGACGACATCGAGATGTCGAGCTACACCTATCCGGCACTCTCCACGGTCGGCCAGTCGGTGCGCGCGCTCGGCGAGATCGCCGCGCAGACCCTGATCGAGCGGATCTCGGCGGGCGCCTCGGCGCCGGCCAAGCGGCGTCGCGTGGTGTCGCCGCGCCTGGTGCTGCGCGAATCGACCGCGCCTTATGGCGGCGCGCCCGGCGCTGTGCCAGCCGCAGCCGGCGGAGGGCAGGCATGAGCGGTACGCCGGTTTCGACTTCCGTGCGCGGAAACGTTGCCGTGGTCGGCAGCCTCAACATGGACCTGATCGTGCGCGCGCCACGCCTGCCCAAGCCGGGCGAGACGCTGAGCGGGCACGGTTACGCGCAGGCGGCGGGCGGCAAGGGCGGCAACCAGGCCGTGGCGGCCGCCCGGCTCGGCGCGCGCGTGGCGATGCTCGGCTGCGTCGGCGACGACGCGAACGGCGCGGCCCTGCGCGGCGCGCTGGAGGCCGAGGGGATCGATTGCGCCGCGCTGGCGACCGCCCGCGAGGGCGTGGCCACCGGCGTGGCGCTGATCGTGGTGGACGACGCGAGCCAGAACGCGATCGTGATCGTGGCGGGCGGCAACGGCGAGGTGACGCCGGCCGGCATCGCCGGGCACGAGGCCATGATCGCGGCCGCCGACGTGCTGGTCTGCCAGCTCGAAACGCCGCTGCCGGCCGTGAAGGCCGCGCTCGAGGCGGGGCGGCGCCATGGCCGCGTGGTGGTGCTCAATCCGGCCCCCGTGCTCGGTCCCCTGCCGGACGGCTGGCTGCCGCTGGTCGACTGGCTGATCCCGAACGAGCTCGAGGCCGCCGCGCTGACGGGCATGAGCATCGCGACGCCCGAGGATGCGCAGGCGGCGGCAGGGCAACTGCGGGAAGCCGGCGCGCGCAACGTGATCGTCACGCTCGGCGCGCAAGGCGCGTTCGCCGCGCTGGCGGACGGCACGGCGCGCCACTATCCGGCCCCGAAGGTCGAGGCGGTCGATACCACGGCCGCCGGCGATACCTTCATCGGTGGCTTGTCGGCACGGCTGGCGGCGGGTGATGCGCCCGACGCGGCGATCCGTTTCGCCCAGCGGGCCGCCGCCCTGTCGGTGACGCGCGCGGGCGCCCAGCCCTCGATTCCGAGCTTCGCGGAAGTGCAGGGCTAGCGCCGCCTGCATCGCTCGGCACAATGCTTGTTCCCGAATCCGGCCTCGTGCCGGATTTTTTCATGGTCGCCACGATATTTATCGGGGCAGATCGCCGACACGCATCCCGCGCCTTCTTTTTCATGCGTGCCCATTTCGGGTGCATCCGGCCATCTCCCGAATCCTCGTCATGAGGATGTCCTGCCTCGTTCGACAATCGCTCGCGACGGCAGCCGATCGTTCGCCGTAGCGTGCCAATGATTCCATCGCCGATGGAGGCAATCCGGAAAGCCGGAATTCGGGAAAGCGGGACGACCACCGACCGGTCACCTACCCGAGCACGCCGTCGTACGCGACGAGGACACAAGCTTTCGATGTCAGCTTTGTTCACCTTCATGCCCGTGACGTGACGATGTGAAATGCAGCGATCGAGACACCTGCGCGAACGAGGGCAAGCGCGCATCGCACGACGGATTTTTCTCATCTCGCGAAGGTGGCGCGCGATGCGCGGCGCAGCATGACGATGCCGTCATCCGCGGATGGACCAGCGCGTCGATTGAGCGATCACGCAGCGACGGGCCGAATCGCAAAAAATTGTAACGAAAGCGATCGTTCTGTCGTCCGAAATGCCGGCTCGACCGTATAGCAAAACAGGGGGAACGTGTCCGATGCAGGAGCGGATTCGTTGCAGCAGGAGAGGGCGCGTGTGCAACGTTGCGAAGATCGGGAGGAACATTGTATGGCAGTCAAAATGCCTCGTCCAAGCGGGGTTTTTCTGAGTGTCGAACAACAACGTTCCGACTGAAGTTTGTTCGTGAAAAAAAAAGCAATTGGGTTTAGGATGAAATTGAACGGTCCTGCTTCGGCGTGATCTCACGAAGGCAAGATCGTCTTCAGACACAGGCGAGGAGGTAGCATGGATATTTACAGCAGCTTCGCGAACCGCTTCGAGAAAACCCGGGAGGAGGAGTTCTCGCTCGAAGAGTATCTCGCGCTCTGCAAGAACGATCCATCGGCGTACGCCACCGCGGGCGAACGCATGTTGGCAGCCATCGGGGAACCGGAGCAGGTCGATACGCGAAACGACCCGCGTCTGTCGCGGATCTTCGCGAACAAGGTCATCAAGGTCTATCCCGCGTTTCGCGAGTTCTACGGGATGGAGGAGGTGATCGAGCAGGTGGTGGCGTACTTCCGCCACTCCGCGCAAGGTCTCGAGGAAAGGAAGCAGATCCTCTACCTGCTCGGGCCGGTGGGCGGCGGCAAGTCGTCGATCGCCGAGCGTCTGAAGCAACTGATGGAACGCGTGCCGTTCTATTCGCTCAAGGGTTCGCCCGTCAACGAGTCGCCGCTCGGGCTGTTCGACTACGACGAGGACGGCCCGATCCTGGAAGAGCAGTACGGCATTCCGCGTCGTTACCTCAAGAGCATCCTGAGCCCCTGGGCCGTCAAGCGCCTGCACGAGTACAACGGCGATATCCGCCAGTTCCGCGTGGTGCGCCGCTATCCCTCCATCCTTCGCCAGATCGGCATCGCCAAGACCGAGCCGGGCGACGAGAACAACCAGGACATCTCCTCCCTGGTCGGCAAGGTCGACATCCGCAAGCTCGAACAGTTCGCGCAGGACGATGCCGATGCCTACAGCTACTCGGGCGGCCTGTGCCTGGCCAACCAGGGCCTGCTCGAATTCGTCGAAATGTTCAAGGCGCCGATCAAGGTGCTGCATCCGCTGCTGACCGCCACCCAGGAAGGCAACTTCAAGGGCACCGAGGGTTTCGGCGCGATCCCGTTCGACGGCGTGATCCTCGCCCACTCGAACGAATCGGAGTGGAAGGCCTTCCGCAACAACAAGAACAACGAAGCCCTGCTGGACCGGATCTTCGTGGTCAAGGTGCCGTACTGCCTGCGTGTGTCGGAAGAGATCAAGATCTACGAGAAGCTGATCCGCAACTCCTCGCTGGCCGAAGCCGTCTGCGCGCCCGGCACGCTGAAGATGATGGCGCAGTTCTCGGCGCTCACGCGGCTGCACGAGCCGGAAAACTCCAGTCTGTTCTCGAAGATGCAGGTGTATGACGGCGAGAACCTCAAGGACACCGATCCGAAGGCGAAGTCCTACCAGGAGTATCGCGACTACGGCGGCGTCGACGAAGGCATGAACGGCGTGTCCACGCGTTTCGCCTTCAAGATTCTCTCGCGCGTGTTCAACTTCGATACCTCGGAGGTGGCCGCCAATCCGGTGCACCTGATGTACGTGCTCGAACAGCAGATCGAGCGCGAGCAGTTCCCGCCGGAAACCGAGCAGAAGTACCTGTCCTTCGTGAAGGACCTGCTGGCCTCGCGTTACGCGGAGTTCATCGGCAAGGAGATCCAGACGGCCTACCTCGAGTCGTATTCCGAGTATGGCCAGAACATCTTCGATCGCTACGTGACCTATGCCGACTTCTGGATCCAGGACCAGGAGTTCCGCGATCACGATACCGGCGAGAGCTTCGACCGCGCGGCCTTGAACGCCGAGCTCGAGAAGATCGAGAAACCGGCCGGCATCAGCAATCCGAAGGACTACCGCAACGAGATCGTGAACTTCGTGTTGCGGGCACGCGCGGCCAATGGCGGCAAGAATCCGGCCTGGGTCAGCTACGAGAAGCTGCGCGTGGTGATCGAGAAGAAGATGTTCTCGAACACCGAGGAGTTGCTGCCGGTGATCTCCTTCAACGCCAAGGGATCGGCGGAGGAGCAGCGCAAGCACGAGGACTTCGTGAACCGGATGGTCGCCAAGGGCTACACGCCGAAGCAGGTACGGCTCCTGTGCGACTGGTATCTGCGCGTGCGCAAGTCCTCATGACACGCACGATGCATCGCCCGCGCGCCGGCGGCGCGCGGGCACCCTGAGCGACGCGCCGCACGGCGGATCGTGCGGCACGTCCCGGCGTATCGACTTTCGAGCGGGAGACCGGGAGTGCTTCATCAAATCATCGACCGCAGGCTTGCCGGCAAGAACAAGAGCATTGCAAACCGCGAACGCTTTCTGCGTCGCGTCAAGAACTACATTCGCCGCGCGGTGTCCGACGCCGTGCGCGACCGTAGCATCAAGGACATCCAAAGCACCCAGAGCATCACCATTCCGCGCAAGGACATCGCGGAGCCGACCTTCCGCCACACGTCGGGCGGGCGGCGCGAATACGTGCATCCGGGCAATTCCGACTACATCCGCGGCGACAAGATCCCGCGCCCGCCCGGCGGTTCGGGCGGTGGCGGCAGCCAGGCCAGCAACGAGGGCGAAGGGCAGGACGATTTCGTCTTCGAGCTGAGCCGCGACGAGTTCATGCAGTATTTCTTCGACGATCTCGAACTGCCGCGGCTGGTCAAGACGCACCTGCTGACCGTGCCGAGCTGGAAGAGCGTGCGGGCCGGCTGGGCCGCGGAGGGCACGCCGAACAACATCGACGTGGTGCGTTCGCTGCGCAGCGCGCTGGGCCGGCGCATCGCGCTCGGCTCGCCGCTCGTCAACGAACTGCGCGTGCTGGAGGCGCAACTCGAGGAGCTGAAGGCCGACACCGCCGATCGCCGCGTCGAGATCGCCGAGCTCGAGGCGCAGATCCATCATCTGCGCGGGCGGATCTGGCGCATCCCCTTCATCGACCCGTTCGACTTGCGCTACGTGAATCGCGTGAAGCAGCCGCAGCCGTCGAGCCAGGCCGTGATGTTCTGCCTGATGGACGTGTCGGGCTCGATGGACGAGCAGCGCAAGGATCTCGCCAAGCGCTTCTTCATCTTGCTCTACCTGTTCCTGAAGCGGAACTACGAGCGCATCGAGGTGGTATTCATCCGCCACCACACGCGCGCCGAGGAAGTCGACGAGGACACCTTCTTCCATTCGACCGAAAGCGGCGGCACGGTGGTGTCGAGCGCGCTGGAGCTGATGCGCAAGGTGATGGACGAGCGCTATTCGCCCAGCGAGTGGAACATCTACGGCGCGCAGGCCTCGGACGGCGACAACTGGACCGACGATTCGCCGAAGTGCCGCAAGATCCTCCAGGACGACATCCTGACCAAGACCCGCTACTTCGCCTATATCCAGGTCACGCCCGAGGAGCAGAACCTCTGGCTCGAATATGCCCAGCTCGCGCTGTCGCAGCCGCATATGGCGATGAAGAAGGTCGAGTCCGCCGCGGACATCTACCCGGTGTTCCGCGAACTGTTCGAAAAGCATGTGGAAACGTAACGCCGTATGACGACACGCCATTTGCACAACGAAGCGCGCGGTTACCAGGCGCGCCACACGGGCGACGATGCGCCCGAACGCCGGCCCGAGGAATCGGACGCGGCGGCCGAGGCATCGTCGCCGCTCCCGGTAATGCCCGAATCCGGGCAGAAGGAAGGGCGCATGAACGTCGCCGAACGCAAGCCGCTGCCGTGCCCGTCGGACTGGACCTTCGAGCTGATCGAGGAGTACGACACGCACATCGCGCAGGTCGCCGAGCAATACGAGCTCGACGTCTATCCGATCCAGCTCGAGCTGATCAGCGCCGAGCAGATGATGGACGCCTACGCGTCCGTCGGGATGCCCGTCAACTACCGCCACTGGTCGTTCGGCAAGCACTTCCTGTCGACCGAGAAGAGCTACCGGCGCGGCCAGATGGGCCTGGCCTACGAGATCGTGATCAACTCCAACCCCTGCATCGCGTATCTGATGGAAGAAAATACGCTGACCATGCAGGCGCTGGTGATCGCGCATGCCGCCTACGGCCACAACTCCTTCTTCAAGGGCAACTACCTGTTCCGGCTGTGGACCGATGCGCACGCCATCATCGACTATCTGGTCTACGCGAAGAACTACGTGGCCGAGTGCGAGGAGCGCTACGGGCTCGACCGGGTCGAGGAACTGCTCGACTCCTGCCACGCGCTGATGAACTACGGCGTCGATCGCTACAAGCGCCCGCAGAAGCCTTCGTTGTCCAAGGAGGCGGCGCTGCGGCGCGAGCGCGAGGCCTACCTGCAGTCGCAGGTCAACGAGCTGTGGCGCACCTTGCCGGGCCGCAAGCCCGAGCTGGCCGACGAGGAGGTGGAGGGCCGCTACCCGCCCGAGCCGCAGGAGAACCTGCTGTATTTCGCCGAGAAGAACGCGCCGCTGCTGGAGCCCTGGGAGCGCGAGGTGATCCGCATCGTGCGCAAGATCGGCCAGTATTTCTATCCGCAGCGGCAGACCCAGGTGATGAACGAGGGCTGGGCCACCTTCTGGCATTACACCCTGCTCAATACGCTCTACCAGCAGGGCAAGCTGGAGGACGGCTTCATGATGGAGTTCCTCCATTCGCACAGCAACGTGATCTACCAGCCGCCCGTCACCAAGCCCTACTACAGCGGCATCAACCCGTATGCGCTGGGCTTCTCGATGATGAGCGACATCCGGCGCATCTGCGAGAACCCCACCGACGAGGACCGCCGCTGGTTCCCCGAGCTGGCGGGCAGCCCCTGGCTGCCGGCGCTGCACTACGCGATGCGCAACTTCAAGGACGAGAGCTTCATCGCGCAGTACCTGTCGCCCCACCTGATCCGCGAGATGCGCCTGTTCTCGGTGCTCGACGACGACATGCGCGACTCGCTCGAGGTGTCGGCGATCCACGACGACAGCGGCTACCAGTACGTGCGCCAGGCGCTGTCCCGGCAATACGACATCCACCATCGCGAGCCGAACATCCAGGTCTGGGCCGTCAACACGCGCGGCGACCGCAGCCTCACGCTGCGCCACTTCATGACCGACAACCGGCACCTGTCGAACGACAGCGACGAGGTGCTCAAGCACATGGCGCGGCTCTGGCAGTTCGACGTGTTCCTGGAAAGCGTCGACGAGTCGGGCACGGTGCGCAAGCGCTACGAGTGCCGCTACCGGCCGCCCGAGGTGCGTGTCTGAGTCGATCGCCTCGACTCCCGCCAAGAAAAAACCAGCCCGCCGGGCTGGTTTTTTCTTGGTCGGTCATTATCGACGGCAGCGACGCAATCCGGCCCTGGAGGGCAATCGTTCGCCATTTGTCGCCCGATCGTCAGGCGGGCGCGAACCTCGGGACAGTCCTGAAGGTGCCGAAGCTTTCATTTCGATAGAATGGCGCCGCGCGACGCCGCGTCCTGCCCACGGGCGGGCGGGACGCGGCCGTCATCGGCACCACAGGCTAATCGAGGAAACCAACCTACATGACCGACCTCACCGATCAGGCCAGCATGGCCCCCCACGACACCCGGCGGCGCGTGCTCGCGATCGTCGGCGCCTCGTCGGGCAATCTCGTCGAGTGGTTCGACTTCTACGTCTATTCATTTTGTGCGCTGTATTTCGCGCATGCCTTCTTTCCCAGCGGCAATCCCACCACGCAGTTGCTGAACACCGCCGGCGTGTTCGCGGCCGGCTTCCTGATGCGCCCGATCGGCGGCTGGCTGTTCGGTCGGATCGCCGACCGGCGCGGCCGGCGCACCGCGATGATGATCTCGGTGCTGATGATGTGCGGCGGCTCGCTGGTGATCGCGGCGATGCCGACCTACGACCAGATCGGCGCGCTGGCGCCGGTGATGCTGCTGATCGCGCGCTTGTTCCAGGGCCTGTCGGTGGGCGGCGAATACGGCACCAGCGCGACCTACATGAGCGAGGTGGCGTTGAAGGGGCGGCGCGGCTTCTTCGCCTCGTTCCAGTACGTGACGCTGATCGGCGGCCAGCTCTGCGCGCTGCTGGTGCTGGTGATCCTGCAGCAGTTCCTGAGCACCGAGGAGCTGCGCGCCTGGGGCTGGCGGATCCCGTTCCTGGTCGGCGCGCTGGCCGCGCTGGTCTCGCTCTGGCTGCGCAAGTCGCTCGACGAGACCTCGACCACCGAATCGCGCCGCGCGCGCGATGCCGGCACGATCCGCGGCGTGATGCAGCATCGCGGCGCGTTCTTCACCGTGGTCGGCTTCACGGCCGGCGGCTCGCTGATCTTCTACACCTTCACCACCTACATGCAGAAGTACCTGGTCAACACCAGCGGCATGCACGCGAAGACGGCCAGCAACGTGATGACGGCGGCGCTGCTGGTCTACATGCTGTTGCAGCCGCTGTTCGGCGCGCTGTCGGATCGCATCGGCCGGCGTACCTCGATGCTGTTCTTCGGCGGCCTGGCCGTGATCGGCACGGTGCCGCTGATGCATGCGATCGCCGGTACCACGAGCCCGGTGACGGCCTTCGTGCTGATCACGATCGCGCTGGCCATCGTCAGCTTCTACACCTCGATCAGCGGCCTGATCAAGGCCGAGATGTTCCCGCCCGAGGTGCGCGCGATGGGCGTGGGCCTGTCCTACGCGGTGGCCAACGCGCTGTTCGGCGGCACCGCCGAATACGTGGCGCTGTGGTTCAAGCAGGCCGGCAGCGAGTCCACCTTCTACTGGTACGTGACCGCGCTCTGCGCGATTTCCTTCATCGTCTCGTTCCGGATGCGCGAACCGGCCAAGGAAGGCTACCTGCGCCACGAGCCCTGAGCCCTGAGCCCGGGCGGCATCGGCGACGCGCCGGCGGCACCATGTGCTTAGCGGCCGGCGCGCGATAAGGATATCGAAAATGCTTGGTTGTCCACGCCAGGCGGGCCGCTTACTCTGAGCCCGTAGTTCGTGTGACACCTCCTTGACTGGGATTGATGCCCGCCTTCACGGCGGGCTTTTTTTCGTCCCGCGAACCGCGGAGGGCGGCCCGTGACGGTTGCTCAGGTGAGATTGAGGCCGCCGTCCGAGAGCAGGATCTCGCCGGTCAGGTAGTCGGAGGCGACCAGCATGGCCACCGCCTGGGCGATGTCCTCGGGGCTGGCGGCGCGGCGCATCGGCGCGCGCTCCTTCCAGAGTTGCCGGGCCTGGGTCCAGTCGGCCGTCAGCGGCGTGTCGACCAGGCCCGGCGCGACCGCGTTCACGCGAATCTCCGGTGCCAGCGACAGCGCGAGCAGGCGCGTGACATGGTTCAGGGCCGCCTTGCTCGCGGCATAGGGAATCGAGGCGCCCTTGGGGCGCACGCCGGCATGCGAGCTGACATTGACCACGCAGCCGGGCCGGCCGCGCGCGGCGGCTTCGCGCAGCGCCGCCTGCGCCTCGCTGACCAGCCGGAACGGCGCGACCACGTTGACCTCGTGCAGTTCCTGCCAGATCGCGGGCGTGGCCGCCGCCAGGTCCGCATGCGGGATCACGCGGCTGATCCCGGCATTGTTGACCAGCACGTCGAGGCGGCCCCAGGCGGCGATCGCCTCGCGCACCAGTCGCACGCGCGCGGCATCGTCGGCCAGGTCGGCCTGTAGGTAGACGGCCGAGCCGAGTTCGCGGGCCAGGGCCTGGCCTGCGGCGGCCGAACCGCGCGAGTGCAGGACGATCGCGTAACCATCCCGCGAGAGCCGGCGGGCGATCGCGGCGCCGATGCCGGAAGTGGAGCCGGTGACGAGGGCGACGGGCGGGGAGGAGGTCATGGCGAGTGGGATTCCGGATTGAGTCGGCCAGCTTGATGGTGGATCGGAGCTGGCGATTGTCGATCGGGAACTGCGTTCCCCACAAGCCTCACGACGCCGACGACACCTGCGGCGTCTGCAACAGCGTGCGCAGCGTCGGATCGAGCGTCGAGAGCCCGGCGCCGGCCGGCGCGGCATCGAGCATCGCGATGCCGACGTTCGGGCCGGCCGCCGCCGCGAACTGCGTGCGCACATCGACCAGGTCGCGCCGGAACGCGTCGAGCTGCATCGGCGAGAGCGTATTGCTCGCGTCGGCCAGCGCGACGATCGGATCGACCGGCGTATCGGCGATGCGCACCTCGAAGTGCAGGTGCGGGCCGGTGGCGGCGCCGGTCATGCCGACCGCGCCGACACGCTGGCCCTGCGCGAGCGTCATGCCGACCTTGAGCCCCGGCGCATAGGCGGACAGGTGCGCATAGAGCGTCGAATAGTGATCGGGATGGTCGATCACGACGTAGCGGCCGTAGCCGTGCGGATCCACGCCGACGAAGGCGACCACGCCGTCGGCCGCCGCGTTGACGCGGGTGCCGCGCGGCGCGGCGAGATCGACGCCGGTATGCAGCGAACGCAGGTGCGAGATCGGGTGGATGCGCTCGCCGAACGGCGAGCTGATGCGCGTGGCCAGCACCGGCATGCTCAGCGCCGCCGCCTCCAGCGGTGTTCCGTCGAAGGTGTAGAAGGCGCCGTGCTCGGCGCCGGGCGGCCGGAACCACATCGCGCCGAAGCGCTTGCCGGCGGCGCGCACCTCGATCGCGCTCAGGCGCGGGCCTTCGCGGGTGGTCTCGTAGGCAATCCGGTAGCGGTCGCCGGTCTGCGCGGCCGCGTGGGTGCGCAACTGCGCGGCGACCAGGTCGCCGACCTGGATGCGGACCTCGGGCGGGATATCGAGCTGCTGCAGCGTCTGCGCGAAGGAATGCGTGATGGCGCCGGTGCGCAGGCCGGTGGCGAGCGGCGGCTCGCCCATGCCGAACGCGGGCGAGGCGAGCGAGAACAGCTCGCTGCCGTCGCCGAGCAGGCTGCGTCCCGCGGCGAAGCGCGAGGCGAAGCGGCCGGGACGCATATCGCGCGAGGCGATCGCGGCCTCCAGCTGATCGGTGACGAAGCGCTGCGCGCTCGGGAACGGCGTGGCGGCGAATACCTGCTGCGGGGTCCTGGCCGCGCCGAGCGTGGTCGGCGAGGGCGTGTTCGAGACCGCGGGCAGCGTCACCGCGAGACTGAACGCGGCGATCGCGCCAAGCGCCGCGGCGGCGGGAAGCAGGCGCATGAAGGGGCGCGCGGGAGGATTCGGTGTGGCGAGCCGGCGGGCGTGTCGGTCGCCGGCGACAAGCGAAACTTCGGGAATTGGGCTCAACGGACTCCACATCCTCAAAAGGCAGGTTCAGGGCAAGGGGTGGGGAAAGGCTGGCTACGCGAAAACCGCGCGACACGGCACGGCCGGCAGCACTCTGGCGTACGACGCCGGGCCGCGCGCGGCGGCCCGATACGTTCCGTTCGGCCCAGGGACGCGGGGTAACACCGCTCCGAACGATGATCCATCGATGCGGGGTGGAACCCTGCGGTGAGAATCGACGCTGAGAAAGATGACAGCACCGTGTCGCCAGCGTTCCGACAATTTTTGACTTTTATATGGGGATCGATTTCGGATCGCGGAGGATGCGAGTGGAATCGCCAAACTTGCGTGTCATGCACGGCGCTTGCCGCTTGCCTCGCTTTGCCCTCGTATAGGACTTCGGATCGTGAAAAATCTCTCGATACGATTGAGAATGATTTGCGTTTGCATTAAATTCAACGCAGTCGATTTTCCCGAACCCGCCACGATACGGAGATGCCTGATGCCGGAACCGACCCTCGCCGCATCCGCCCGCATGTCGCCGCGCCTGGCCGCCAGGCACGCGGCGCGCGGCCGCGGTGCGCTCGTCGAGACCCTGGTGTGTCATCGCGCGATGCTGGTCAAGGTCGCGCAGGGGGTGACCGGCTGCGCCAGCCGTGCCGAGGACGTGGTGCACGACGTGCTGCTGCGGCTGGTCGATTTCCCGAACCAGGAGGCGATCCGGCAGCCGCTCGCCTATGTCACGCGCATGGTGCGCAATGCCTCGATCGACGTCTGTCGCCGCCAGTCGCTCGAAACCCACTGGCATGCCGAGGCGGAGGCGGGGCTCGACGTGCCGTCGCCCGAGCCCACACCCGAGGCGATCGCGCTGACGCGCGACGCCCTCGAACGGATGCGCGCGGTACTGACCGAGGTCCCGGTGCGCAGCCGGACCGCCTTCGAGATGGTGCGCGTGCGCGAGGAGACGCTGGCGGCCGCGGCCGACGCGCTCGACGTGTCGCCGACGCTGGTGCATTTCATGGTGCGCGACGTGGTTCGTCATTGCGCCGAATGCCTCGCCGCCCTCGATCGCGGCGTGGCGCCGCCGGCCTTCGCGGCGGCCTCGCGCCGACGCTAGGGGCTGGCGCGCTGCTCCGGGCCGCGTTTCCTCGAGCGGCATCGCGTCGCGCCTGCCCGTGCCCGGCCTGCGCGACGACGCGGCAAAGCCTTGCTGCAAGGGGCTGTCCCGGCAAGGGACGGGAATGGCAGGCCATTTGGTCGAATGGACGCAGCGCCGGATTCGCGTTGAAATAGTCCCACTTCGGGACTACCATGGATCCTCACTGCATCCTTATGCGTATCGTTGCCAAGCGAACCTTGCAGGCCTTCGTCATCCGTCATCCGCAGGCGCGCCAGTCGATGCTGGCGTGGTGCGCCGACGCCGCCAAGTCGAGATGGACCACGCCGCAACAGATCCGCGCGGCCTATGCCTCGGCGAGCTTCGTCGGGCGCAATCGCGTGGTGTTCAAGCTGCACGGCAACGCCTATCGGCTGATCGTCGCGATTGCCTGGCAGGTCGGCGTCGTCTACGTGAAGTTCGTCGGCACGCACGCGGAATACGACAGGGTGGATGCGGCTACCGTGGAGATGAACTGATGGACATTACGATTCGCCCGATCCGTGGCGAGCAGGACTACGAGGCGGCGCTCGCCGAAGTCTCGGCCCTGGTCGATGCCGATCCCGCGCCCGGCACGCCCGAGGGCGACAAGCTCGAGATCCTGTCGTTCCTGGTCGAGCGCTACGAGGACGCGCGTTTTCGCCTGCACGCGCCCGATCCGATCGCCGCGATCAAGTTCCGCATGGAGCAGGGCGGCCTCACGGTCGCCGACCTCAAGCCTTATATCGGCAATACCAATCGTGTCTACGAAGTGCTGAACGGCAAGCGCCCGCTGAGCCTGGCGATGATCCGCCGGCTGCACCAGGGGCTGCGGATTCCCGCCGACGTGCTGATCGGCGTCGCCTGAGCGGGTGGCGGCCGGCTCCCGCCTTGCTGCGGGCAGGTCGCGCCGGTTTCGGGCGCGACCTTGCGCGCCGCGTCGCGCCGGGTCCGGCGAGCGCGCCTAGCCGGCCGCGAGCGCGCTGGCCGGCGGCCACGCCCCGAGCAGCAGGTCGGCCAGCGCCCGCGGATTCGACGGCCAATAGGCATGCATGTAGGTCGCGACGATCGAGCCGTGCCGGTAGACGGCCTCGCCCGGCGCGCCGTCGTCGGGCCGCACGGCGACGGCCGTGGGCGCCAGCGGCGTCTGCAGCCTCGAATAATGGAAGGTATGGCCCGACATCGGCCCGGCCGGCGTGTCGAGCCGCTGCATGCCGAGCGAGGTGAAGCGCCGCTGCATGGTGGCGGCGCCGGGTAGCAGGCCCAGCATCGGCGTGACGGTGCCGTCCGCCGTGCCCAGCGTCTCGCAGAGATAGAGCAGGCCGCCGCACTCGGCCAGCAGCGGCCGCCCGGCCGCGACATGCGAGGCGATGCCGGCGGCGCTGCGCCGGTTGGCGGCGAGCCGTGCCGCATGCAGTTCCGGATAACCGCCCGGCAGGTACAGCGCGTCGCAATCGGGCAAGGCCTCGTCGGCCAGCGGCGAGAAAAAGCCCAGGCTGGCGCCGAGTGCTTCGAGCAGCGCCAGGTTGGCCGGGTAGAGGAAGGAGAAGGCCGCATCGCGCGCCACCGCCACCCGCAGGCCCGCCAGCCAGCGCGGCAAGGGTGCTGGCTGCGCGGGCGGCGCGAATGCCACTTCCGGCGGCAACTCGGCCAGCGAGGTCCGCGCCATGGCATCGGCCGCGCGTTCGAGCCGCGCGTCGAGGTCGGCGATGTCCGCGGCCTGGTGCAGGCCGAGATGCCGTTCCGGCAGCGCGATGCCGGGGTCGGCCGGCAGATGGCCGAGCCAGCGGATGTCCTCGGGCATCGAGGCGCGCAGCAGCGCGGCATGCCGCTCGGAGCCGACCCGATTGGCCAGCACGCCATGGAAGGGCAGCCCCGGCCGGAAACGCGCGAGCCCGAAAGCCAGCGCGCCGAAGGTCTGCGCCACCGATTTCCCCGAGATCACCGCGGCCACCGGTACGCCGAAGCGGCAGGCGAGGTCGGCGCTGCTCGGCGTGCCGTCGAACAGGCCCATCACGCCCTCGATCAGGATCAAATCGGCCTCGGCCGCCGCCTGCGCCAGCAGCGCGCGGCAGCCGTCCTCGCCGACCATGCCGAGGTCGAGCGAATGCACCTCGGCGCCGCTGGCGCGCGCGAGGATCATCGGATCGAGGAAGTCCGGGCCGGTCTTGAACACGCGCACGCGCCGGCCGAGCCGCCGATGCAGCCGCGCCAGCCCCGCGGTGACCGAGGTCTTGCCCTGGCCGGAGCCGCTCGCGCCGACCAGCAGCGCCGGGCAGCGCAGCACGCCTGCCGACACGCTCAGAACTCCACGCCGCGCTGGGCCTTCACGCCCTGCTCGCGATACGGGTGCTTGACCAGCCGCATCTCGGTCACCAGGTCGGCGGCCTCCACCAGCGCGTCGGGCGCATGACGCCCCGTCACCACCACGTGCAGCGCCGCCGGGCGCGCGGCCAGCACGGCCAGCACCTCGTCGAGCGGCAGGTAGTCGTACTTCAGCACCGTGTTCAGCTCGTCGAGGATCACCATCTGGTACTCGCCGCTCTCGATCATCCGGCGCGCCTCGTCCCAGCCCTTGCGCGCGGTCGCGATATCGGCCTCGCGATCCTGCGTGTTCCAGGTGTAGCCGTCGCCCATCGTCACGAAATCGCAATCCGCGAAGGTGTTGAGCAGGTCGCGCTCGGCCGTGTGCAGCGCACCCTTGATGAACTGCACCACGCCCAGCTTCATGCCGTGGCCGAGCACGCGCACCGCCATGCCGAAGGCGGCCGTGCTCTTGCCCTTGCCGTTGCCGGTGTTGACGATCAGCAGGCCCTTCTCGGCGGTCGCCGCGGCCTGTTTCTTTTCATGGCCGGCGCGGCGGCGTTCGGTCATGCGCTGATGCGATTCGGGATCGGTTTTCATCGGGTCGGAAGTCCTAGGGATACGGGAAAGCGGGCAGGAAAATATCGGGGCATCGGGCAAGGCGGCGGCATGATCGCGCGTTCAGGCGGGCCCGGCGATCGCCACGGTCACGCCGTCGACGATCGTCTTCGGCACCAGCAACCGGCCGTGCGGCGCGGCAGCCAGCGCGCAGGGCTCGCACACGCCCTCGACGCCGAAGCGCGCGAAGGCGGCCGAGCTCGGGGCCGCGCCATCCCCCGGCGGCGCATCGGGGGCGACGGCTTCGCGCGCGATCGCCACCAGCGGCCAGCCATGGCGCGCGCAGCAGGCCACCAGGCCGGGTTCGGCGGCCTTGGCGTCGAGCGTCGCGACGCGGGCGATATCGGCCAGCGCGAGGCCGGGCCGGCGCGCGAGCGCGGCGGCGATGGCGGCCTCGATCGCCTCGGGCGACTTGCCGGCGCGGCAGCCGACCCCGACGACGATGCGCGGCGCGGCGATGCGATCCGGAGCGATGCAGGTCATGCTGGGCGGACGAGTGGTGAACGAGCGAACAAACGTGCAAGCAAACGGGCACACGAGCGGGCAAAAAAACGGCGAACCACGGTGTCGACGACGCTTCGTGCCTCGATGCGGATTTCGCATGGCGCCCGTCCCACGCGGGTGCCATGTCCGGCGAGCCGGGCTCGCCGTCTGCGTCGGCCGGTATCCGGGCTGGCCGCCTGTCATGCCGACGCCTTCCCGCCGCAATCGGCAGTGGCTCGAGTCGGCCTGCGCGTCGCGCTTGCGCGATTCGCCGGCGGCGTACCGTTGCGGGGACAGCACAGGCTGGCGGCGCGCCGCTCCCTGTTTCCCGTTTAACCGCCGCCGCGAATGCGACTGCGGGCACCGAACGCGCGCATACGATAGCACAGCGGACGGGGCCGGAAGGGCGCTCGCCGGGGCTTGCCGGGCAGGCGCCTCGGTGGCGCGGGCGCACAAAAAGAGCCGCGGCGCCGAGCGCGCCCCATCGCGCGCCGCGGCCGGCCGCGCCGCCTTGACGCGTCTTGGCGCCGCGCCTACACTCGCACGCGTTTTGGTGCTCGCGTGCGGATTCTCTTGGCACGCAGTTGAACGGGAAACAGGGAAGCTCGCCGCGCCGCGGACGACCTCAACCTGTGCTGCCCCCGCAACGGTAAGCGCATGCATCGCGCAAGCGATGCGAGCCCCGCTTCACCGCGCCCCGAGTCGCTCGGGCGCGCGGCCCGGCCACTGGACGCGAGACGCGTCCGGGAAGGCGAAGCGGCGCTGTCGCCAGCCCGGATACCGGCCAGAACCACGGAAGCGCCAGTCGCGCGCGAGCCCCGGGCCAGGCCCGGCGGCGCGCGGCGGCGAATCCGCAGGGAAGCGTCGCGGGTGGCGGCGCGGGTTCCCGTGCAGCCTCGCGGCCGCGCCCTGGGCGCGTCGGCCGGCCAGTCCATCGTCGATGATCGTCGTCCCCGGGCGGCCGGCATGACGACCGGCAGGCCGGCCGCGCGTCGTGCCGACGCCGCGATGGCATCATCCACCGACTCACCGACAGGCGAATTCCATGCAAATGCGCAAAATCCCCGTGACCGTCGTCACGGGCTTCCTCGGCAGCGGCAAGACCACCTTGCTGCGCCACATCCTCGAAAATGCCTCGGGCCGCCGGATCGCGGTGATCGTCAACGAATTCGGCGAGCTCGGCATCGACGGCGAGATCCTGAAGGGTTGCGGCATCGGCTGCGAGGAAGGCGCGCAAGCGGCCGGCCAGCTCTACGAACTGGCCAACGGCTGCCTGTGCTGCACGGTGCAGGAGGAGTTCTACCCGGTGATGGAGGCGCTGGTGGAGCGCCGCGAGCAGATCGACCACGTGCTGATCGAGACCTCCGGCCTGGCGCTGCCCAAGCCGCTGGTGCAGGCCTTCAACTGGCCGTCGATCAAGAACAGCTTCACCTGCGATGCCGTGATCACGGTGGTCGACGGCCCGGCCGCCGCGGCCGGCCAGTTCGCCGAGGACGTGCAGGCGGTGGACGCGCAGCGCCGCGCCGATCCGAATCTCGACCACGAATCGCCGCTGCACGAACTGTTCGCCGACCAGCTTTCCTCGGCCGACCTGGTGATCGTCAACAAGACCGACCTGCTGGACGCGGCGCAGTTCGCCGCGGTGGAGACGACGATCCGCGAGGAGATCCCGGCGCACGTGAAAATCGTGCGCGCGCAGCGCGGCGAGCTCGACCTGGCCACCCTGATCGGCCTGAACGCGGCCTCCGAGGAAACCATCCACCTGCGTCACGATCATCACGGCTCGGCCGAGGATGCCGACCATCACCACGACGAATTCGATTCGGTGGTGGTCGAGGCGCGCGTGAGCTCGCGCGAGGCGACCATCGCCGCGCTGCGCGCGCTGGTCGACGCGCACACGATCTACCGCGTGAAGGGTTTCGCGGCGCTGCCGGCCACGCCGATGCGGCTGGTGATCCAGGGCGTGGGCGGGCGCTTCGACAGCTACTTCGACCGGCGCCTCACCGAGGCGGACGGCGCCACCAGCCGTTTCGTGCTGATCGGCGAGGACCTCGACGCGGCCGCGCTGCAGGCGGCCTTCCTCGCCGCGCTCGGCGACGCCGTGCAAGCGGCCTGAGGCGCGAGGGCTCCCGATGCATCTGCTGCGCACCACGCCGGGCGGTTTCGTCGACGACACGCAGGGCGTGATCCGCATCGACCAGCGTCCTGCCGAGATCGTGATCCTCAGCTCGGCGGACACCACGCTGTCCCTGCTCGCCAGCGCGGTGCCGCTGCTCGGCGAGGGTTTCCCGAGCCTGCGGCTGGCCAACGTCAGCTTCCTGCGCCAGCCCGCCTCGGTCGACTTCTATATCGACGACGTGCTGCAGCACGCCAGCGTGGTGGTGATCGACCATCTCGGCGGCGAGGCCTACTGGCCTTACGGGATCGAGCAGGCGGTCGCGCTGGCCGAACGGCGCGGCCAGCAGTTGGCGATGTTTTCCGGCGACCTGCAGGAAGATCCGAACCTGGTCGCCAGGAGCACCGTCGACCCGGCGCTGTGCCGGCAGTGGTGGCGCTACCTGCGCGAGGGCGGCGCCTGGAACGCGCAGGCGCTGTTGCGCAGCATCGCCTTCCATGCGCTCGGCGTCGGCGAGGCGCCGTCGCCGCCGCGTCCGCTGCCGGCCGCCGCGCTTTATCACCCGATGCGCGAGCCGGCCGTGGTGGAAGATTGGCACGCGCGCTGGACCAGCGGCGCGCCGGTGGTCGCGATCCTGTTCTACAAGGCGCATTGGCAGGCCGCCAACACGGCCGTGTTCGACGCGCTGATCGAGGCGCTCGAGCGCGAGGGGCTCAACCCGCTGCCGATCGCCGTCACCTCGCTGAAGGACGCCGCGAGCCGCGAGGTGATCGCGCGGCTGGTCGCCTCGGAGCGCGTGGCGCTGGTGCTCAACACCACCGCCTTCGCGGCCGGTGCGATCGACGCGCCCTCGGCCGTCGAGCTGGCCGGCGACGCGCCGGTGCTGCAGGTGATCCTCTCGGGCGGCAACCGCGAGGCCTGGCTGGCCGATCCCCAGGGCCTGCACGCGCGCGACATCGCCATGCACGTGGCGCTGCCCGAGGTGGACGGGCGCATCGTCACGCGCGCGGTCAGCTTCAAGGGGCTGGCCTATCGCTGCCCGCATACCGAGGTCGACGTGGTGCGCTACCAGCCCGACGCGGAGCGCATCGCCTTCGTCGCCGAGCTGAGCCGCCGCTGGTGCCGGCTGCGCACCGAGCCGAACGCGGGCAAGCGGCTCGCGCTGGTGCTGGCCAACTACCCGACCAGCGAGGGGCGTATCGGCAACGGCGTGGGGCTCGACACGCCGGCCTCGGCGCTCGGCATCCTGGCCGCGCTGGGCGAGGCGGGCTACACGCTGGCCGGCGCGCTGCCCGAGACGGGCGACGCGCTGATCGCGCGGCTCACCGAGGGCGTGACCAACGACCCGACCTCGCAGGCGATCCGCCCGGCCTTCCAGAGCCTCGCGATGGACGACTACCGGCGCCGTTACGCACGGCTGCCGGCGGCCGCGCGCGAGGCGATCGAGGCGCGCTGGGGCGAGCCCGAGCAGGACCCGACATTGCGCCACGGACGTTTCCCGATCGCCGGCTGGCGCGCGGGGCAGGTGTTCGTCGGGATCCAGCCGGCGCGCACGCGCGAGGCGAACGACTACGCGAGCTATCACGATGCCGAGATCGTGCCGCCGCACGCTTATCTGGCCTTCTACTTCTGGCTGCGCGACGCATTCGCGATCGACGCGATCGTGCACGTCGGCAAGCACGGCAATCTCGAATGGCTGCCGGGCAAGAGCGTGGCGCTGTCCGAGGCCTGCTGGCCCGACCTGATCCTCGGGCCGCTGCCGCATCTGTACCCGTTCATCGTCAACGATCCCGGCGAGGGCAGCCAGGCCAAGCGCCGCGCCCAGGCGGTGATCGTCGACCACCTGATGCCGCCGCTCACGCGCGCCGAGAACTACGGGCCGCTGCAGGACCTGGAGCGGCAGGTCGACGAATACTACGACGCGCTGATGGTCGATCCGCGCCGCGCCAAACTGTTGCGCCGGAGCATCCTCGACACCATCGTCGAGCACCGGCTGCACGAGGAACTGAGCCTGGCCGAACCCAGCGGCCGCGACGACGAGGACGCGCTGCTCACGCGCGTCGACGCCTGGCTCTGCGAACTGAAGGAAGCGCAGATCCGCGACGGCCTGCATGTCTTCGGCCGCTCGCCCGAGGCGCGCCAGCGCCGCGACACGCTGCTCGCGCTGGCGCGTTTCCCGGTCGGCGACGGGCTCGGCGCGAACGCCGGCCTGATCGCCGCGCTCGCGCGCGATCTCCGGCTCGGCGCCGGTTTCGATCCGCTCGCGGCCGACTGGGCCGCGCCCTGGCAGGGGCCGCGCCCGACCGAGTTGAGCGAGGTCGACGCGACGCCGTGGCGGCATGCCGGCGACAAGATC